>JABDMN010000220.1 GCA_013001485.1 Acidimicrobiia bacterium | reverse complement strand
CAGCTCAAGGGCCGTCCCGGCCGACGACGGGTCGTGGCGAGTCACCGGTCAGAAGATCTTCATCACCTACGGCGACCACGACCTGACGCCGAACATCATCCACTTCGTTCTCGCTCGCACCCCTGGTTCGCCCCCGGGGACCAAGGGCATCTCGCTCTTCCTGGTGCCGAAGGTGCTCGTCAACGACAACGGGTCGCTGGGCGAACCCAACGACGTGTCGACCGTGTCGATCGAGCACAAGCTTGGGATTCACGGCAGTCCGACGTGTGTGATGTCGTTCGGCGATGCCGGTGAGGGGGCCGTCGGCTACATGATCGGCGAGGAGAACGGCGGGATGCGAGCGATGTTCACGATGATGAACGACGCCAGAGTCGCCGTCGGCCTCGAAGGCCTCGCCATCTCCGAGCGTTCCTATCAACAGGCGCTCACGTATGCCCAGGAACGTCGCCAGGGTCGAGCCGTCGGAGCCGATCCCACACAGTCGTCACCGATCATCGAGCACCCCGACGTGCGACGGATGCTGATGACCATGAAGTCGACGATCGAGGCGATGCGGGCGCTCATCTACCTCAACGCGGCCTCGATCGATCGGGCTCACAGCGCGGCTTCCGACGATGAGCAGGCTCGCGCCAGCCGGGTCGCCGACCTGCTCACCCCGATCAGCAAGGCCTGGTCCACAGACATGGGCGTCGAACTGACATCGGTCGGGATCCAGGTGAACGGGGGAATGGGGTACGTCGAGGAGGCCGGCAGCGCTCAGCATTTCCGCGATGCCCGAATCGCCCCGATCTACGAAGGCACCAACGGCATCCAGGCCATCGACCTGGTTATGCGCAAGCTCCCGATGGACGGCGGTGAGTTCGTGCGTGGCTTCATCGAGGAGCTTCACGAGGTCCCCCGAACCCTCGAGGAGCGAGGTCTGGAAGACATCGGCCGGCCGCTTGCAGCGGGGCTGGTGGCGTTACTCGAGGCCACCGACTGGCTGCTGGGCTGCGATGACGTCAACGATCGCCTTGCCGGAGCCAGCCCGTACCTTCGCCTCGCTGGTGTCGTCATCGGTGGCGTTCTTCTCGGAAAGCAGGCGCTGGCGGCCGATCAGCTTGGTGAGAAAGCGAAGGTTGCGACGGCCAGGTTCTTCGCCGGCCAGATCGTCCCCGCTGTCGGCGGGCTGATCCCGGCGATTACCGCCGGGGCAGGAGATCTCTTTGCCCTCGATGCTCAGGAACTTGGAGGCTGACATGCAGACCGGAGCCAAAGCCGCGGCGTTCTTCGACCTGGATCGGACCCTGATCTCGGGGTCGTCGCTGTACGTGTTCGGGATGGCGGCGTGGCGCAACGACATGGTCGAAACCAGGCAGGTCCTGAAGGATCTCACCGACGCGATCGTGTTCCGGTTCGCCGGGGCGTCGGACGAGAAGACCGAGGCGATCAAGAACCGCGTGCTCGACGCCATCGCCGGCGTCCAGGTTGCCGATCTGGTTGGGCTCGGTGACGAGATTCTTCCCAAGCTCCAGGAGTCCGTCCGCCTCGAGTCCCTGGGTTTGCTCGACCTCCACCACGAAGCGGGACGAGACACCTACATCGTGTCGGCCTCGCCCATCGAGATCGTCAACGGGCTCGCCGAAACGCTTGGGATGACGGGAGCAATCGGTACCGTCGCCGAGATCGTCGACGGTCGCTACACGGGCTTGCTCGCCGAGCCGTTTTGCTACGGCCAGGGCAAGGCCGACGCCATCGCCAAGCTCGCCGCAGCACGTGGCTACGACCTGCCGCTCAGCTATTCCTACACGGACTCGATGGGTGACCTCCCCATGCTCGACATCGTCGGTCATCCGGTGGCGGTGAACCCGGACCGGGCCCTCGAGACGCTGGCGTACCACCGCGGCTGGCCCGTGGTCGAGTTCTCCCGGCGTCGCAAAGAGGTCGTTGCTCGCACCACAGCAGCTGCGGGGGCAGTTGCCCTTGCCGGTGCCACCTACGCCCTCGGGCGTCGTCACGGGCGACTCCTAAGCGGCTGAAGGACTAGTCACTGCGTGCCGATAGGGGCCATATGACTGCGACTCCAGGTTCGAGTGGGGGCACGGTGTCGACTACCCTGGCTGGCCGAATGTCACTTCCCAGGGCCACCCGGGTCCTCTTCCTCGCCGCCGTCATTGCTGCTTCGCTGTTGTCGCCATCAGCCGTCGGCGCCCAGTCGCGTGACGAGGTCGACCGCACCGAGGGAGTGCGCGATGACGCACTCAGCCGGCTCATCGCCTCAAACGACGCCGTCGATTCGGCGCTCGAGGAGTTCCACGCCGTACATGCCGAACTCGAGGATCTGATCTGGCGAACCGCAACCCTCGAGGAGCGCATCCGGGAGCGTGAAGGCGAGACCTCCCAGATGCGAGAGACCGCCCGTACCCTCGTTCTCGAGGCCTACATGTCGGGCAGCGGTGACCTCTTTGCCGTGGCTTTCGAGGCGGGCTCGATCCAGGACGTGATCACCACGCAGGACCTGATCGACCGGGCTACCCGGTTCGAGGTCTCGTCTCTCGACACTCTCGAGGCGACACGACGTGAGATGGAGCGGCTCAAGGGCGATCTTCAGACCGACCAGGTTCGCGTCGCCGAGCTCCAGTCCCAGGCTGAGTCGCTCGTCGAGCGTATGGACGAGCTGCAACGTGATGCCGCCGTCGCCTTCGAGGAAGCCGACGATGCGGCGAAGGCAGCTCTGCGCAAGTACAACGAGGAGAAGCGGCGTCAGGAGGCGCTCGAGCTAGCCCGTCGCCAGGGCGCAGCCGCAGGGGTGAGCAACTCGGTCACACCGGGGTTCGTGTGCCCTGCGCCCGGGTCACGCTTCATCAACGACTGGGGTTTCCCTCGCTCCGGAGGTCGCAAGCACAAGGGCACCGACATGATGGCTCCTCGCGGCACCAAGGTCCTCGCCGTCGGTGACGGCACCGTCCGCCTCAAGACGAACAGCCTCGGTGGGATTGTGGCCTTCCTGAAGGCCGACCATGGCGTCACGTATTACTACGCCCACCTCGACGGATATGCCTCGGGCCTCTCAACCGGAGACCGGGTGAGCTCCGGACAACTCATCGGGTATGTCGGAGACAGCGGTAACGCCCTTGGTGGCGCAACCCACCTGCACTTCGAGGTCCACCCCGGAGGCGGAGCGGCAGTCAACCCCTATCCGACACTGTCGGCGGCTTGCTAGCTTCCCGCCAATGACTGAACGCCGCCGCCGGATCGACATTGTTTCCGCCCCCGATTTCGTCGCAGGTCTCCCCGACATCTCGCTGGATGACCTGAGGGAACGCCGTGCGTTGTGCGACGAGCTCGACACCGAGCTCTCCTACTACCAGCGCCTGCTCCACGGCCGGATGGACCTGCTCGGCTTCGAGCTGCGACGACGGTCCGGAGAGGAATCGCGTTCTTTGATCGATGCGCTCCCCGAGATCCTCGCCGGTTCAGAGAGCCATGTATCGAGCAGCTCGGGTCGTGCCATCCCTGTGGAAGTCCCTGACATCCCGTCCACCGGCAAGCGGAACGTCGATCGCGTGCTCGTTGATGACTTCCTTGCCCATCTGCCCACGCTTGACGATGAGGAGCTCGAGACCATTCAGGCAGACCTCACCGAGGCCGAGCGTGAGGTCTCGAAGCAGCGCCGGACCGTGTATGAGGCGTACGAGAAGATCCAGTCGGAGCTCACCGACCGCTATCGGCAGGGCATCGACAACATCGACGAGCTGCTCGCCGGGTCCTAGCGCATGCTGGCCAGATCGATCAGGTCGGGCCTGGTCGAATCGGAGCACCCCGGGGCTGTAGCCGTCGTCGACCTGGTCGACATGACTCCACGAGTTGTCGCCACTCATGGCGACGTTGGTCGTCCATTCTTCTTCCGGTCTGCGATCAAGCCGGTACAGACAGCGGTCAGCCAGCGTCTCGGCGCCAACCTGAATCCTGAGCGCCTGGCCTTCGCCTCGGCGAGCCACAGCGGCTTCCCGATCCACATCGCTTATGTGCGATCCATGCTCGGCGAGGTGGGTCTCGATGAGACGGCACTGTTATGCCCACCTCTGCGGCCGTTGCGGCCCGAAGCCGATGCGCTGTGGCGCGACCGCGGTGTCACCCAGGCGCTGCCCATCCTGCATAACTGCTCGGGCAAGCATGCCGCGATGTTGCGGGCATGCGTGGCTCGCGGTTGGTCGATCGACGACTACACCGACGCCGACCATCCGCTGCAGCAGGAGATAGCCGCCGAGATGGCGGCGGCTGCTGGCGCCGACATCGGCCCGGTGGGCGTCGACGGATGCGGTGTTCCTTCGTTCCGCGGGAACGCCGTCAGCCTGGCCATGATCTTCGCCCGGCTGAGCGCACTTCCTGAGTATGCCGAGGTGGCAACGGCGGTACGCCGATACCCGTCGCTCGTCGGGGGCAACCTGCGAGGCGATGGGAAGCTTGGGGCCTGGGTCAATGGTCCGTTGAAGGTCGGCGCGGAGGGCTGTTTCGGGCTCGGCGTTCGGGGTCTCGGCGTGTCTGTGAAAGCGTTCACCGGAGCCGCCGCGGCAGCGGTCGTGGGGATGATCGAGGCCGTCACCCAGCTGGGGCTGCTGTCTGCGGCCGCTCGTCAAGGTCTCGCTGACGTGGCACGCCCTGCTGTGCTGGGTGGTGGCCGACCGGTCGGCGCTGTGGAACCGGCCTTCGAACTGGACCAGTCGAGATGAGAATCCACGACGATCTAGCGACGCCGGCCCTCGACCTCGAGCCTGCTGCGCCGTTCGTCGGGCCGTTCGCAGGACGCCAGTTTCTCAGCGCGTGGTGGGGGTGCGTTCCGTCGGGCGGTGAGCTCCAGGTCGTCGAGACCTCCGATGCCGCCCTCGTCGTGACCCGAGGCCCTGACGCCGTTCGGTTCGCAGGAGCATCTCATCTCACCGACTACCACGCACCGCTCGGAGCCGGAGCCGTGGACCTGATTCGCCAATACGCCCTCGCCGAGGATCCAGGCACCCGGTTCGAGTTCGACAGTCTCCCTCGTGAAGCAGCAGACGTCGTGACGAAGGGCCTCGAGGCGGCCGGTCTCGTCGTGACAGAAGCCGAGCACGAGGTCGCGGCCGTGCTCCCTCTGCCTGGCGACCCCGACGAGTATCTGGCCGGGCTCGGAAAGAAGCAACGTCACGAGGTGCGGCGCAAGCGGCGACGGTTCGTAGAGGTGCTCGGGACAGCCAGGTTCGCCGGCGGGACCGCCGATGACTTCGATTCCTTCGTCGGGATGCATCGGGCCGCCGATGGCGAAAAGGGCGAGTTCATGACCGATGCCTATGCCGAGTTCTTCCGCTCATTGCTCGACGATGCCGGGGCCCGTCTCGACGTACTTCGTGGCGACGGCGATGTGCCTGTCGCCGCCGCCATCGGGTTCGAGGACGAGGACTGCTACTACCTGTACAACTCGGCATACGATCCGGGGATGGCAGACGCATCTCCCGGCATCGTGCTCGTCACCGGCCTGATCGACCGCGCCATTGATGCAGGCAAGACCCGCTTCGACTTCCTGAAGGGCGATGAGGTGTACAAGTTCCGGCTTGGCGCCGTGGCCCGACCGCTGTACCTCGTCGAGGCAGCGACATGATCTCCCGGGTGGCCTACATCTCGATGCACACATCGCCGTTGCTGCAGCCCGGTCTTGGGGACGCAGGCGGGATGAATGTGTACATCCACGAACTGGCTCAGACCATGGCCGGCAGAGGCGTGGCTGTCGACGTTTTCACCCGGCGAGAGGACCCGGCCGCGCCGTCGGAGGTTGCAGTGTCCCCGGATTATCGCGTGGTCCATGTCGACGCCGGCCCGGCTCGACGACTCCCGGTCGCCGCGCTTCCCGAGGTGGTGGGCGACTTCTCCCAGGCGGTGATCACCTGGATCCGCGACCACGGCTTCACCTACGACGTGGTGCACAGCCACTACTGGATTTCGGGGTGGGCAGGGGTGATGGTGAAGCAGAACCTCCAGATCCCTCTCGCCAACTCGTTTCACACTCTGGGGCGCATCAAGGACCTCACTCGCCGCGAGGATCAGGAGCCGTCTTCGGCGGTGCGGATCCTCACCGAGCAGGAGGTGATCGACCAGTCCGACTGTGTCATCGCGTCCACACCGTCGGAGGCGACCGATCTGCTCGAGCATTACGGCGCCAGTCCGGAACGCCAGTGCGTCTCGCCTCCCGGAGTCGATCACGAAGTGTTCTCGCCGGGTTCGCGGGACGAGGCCAGGGAACGCCTGGGTCTCGGCACTGGTCCGGTCCTGCTGTACGTAGGACGGATCCAGGCTCTGAAAGGGATCGACGTCGCAATCGAGGCGACCGCCCGTCTCGCCGATGTCGACCTGGTGGTCGTCGGCGGACCGAGTGGGCCTCGCGGCACCGCCGAGGTCGAGAAGCTGCGAGCACTTGCGGACGCCCTCGACATCACGGACCG
>JABDMN010000214.1 GCA_013001485.1 Acidimicrobiia bacterium | reverse complement strand
ACCTGACCATGGTGTGGGACGTCGAGCGCCCTGGCGACACGATCGAAATCCATGGCGACCCGCCAATCCGCCTCGAGATGCCGGGCGGCTACCACGGTGACCGGGGAACAGCTGCTCAAGTCGTCCGAGCCATCGAGCGATGCCACGAACTGGAACCCGCCTTCTACCGGCCTACCGACCTGCCACTCCGGCTCGGCTGACACCACAGCTCGGTACGGTCTCGTCCATGTGGAAGCTGATCGTTGTTGTTGCCGTCGTCGCCGCGTCGTGCTCGAGCACAGCCGGTACCACCACGACGTCGGATCCAGTAGCCACAACGCCAACGACGACAAGCGGGTCGACGACTACGACCACCTCCACCCCAGCCGCTTCGCCGGGCCCGAGCGGGCGGCGCGGGCACGCCATGGCGGCGCTCGGCGACGGTCGGCTCCTCGTGGTTGGAGGCTGGACCGTCGCCTCCAACGCTCGAACCTGGCTCGGCGACAGCTGGGTCTACGAAACCGGCACAGGCACGTGGACCGAGGTGGAGTCGATGCCTCAACGCGCCCACCACGCCCTCGCCGCTGGAGGTGGCCAGGTGCTGCTATTCGGCGGCTACGTCGGGGCCTCCGAGGTCTATGGGGACACCAGGGTGTTTCGAGACGGTGAGTGGGATCGTCTTGACGACTCCGGCGGCCCCGATGGCCGAGCCGGGGCCGTTCTCACCTACGACAACGCTGCCGAATCATTTGTGCTCTTCGGCGGCGACGAGGAGCCCCTCGACGCCCGCATCGCCGAGCCGGAAACCTGGATCTTCGCAAACGAGTCCTGGACCGCGGTCGCTGTGGAGGAGTCCCCGGCGCACCTCACCGAGGGGCACCCGGTGCTCTTCGAACTGGCACTGTCCTACGACACCCAGTCGGAACGCGTGATCCTGCTGATCGGGGGAGACGAGACGTGGGCATTCGAAACCGCGACCGGAACATGGGAGCAACGGTCGGCACCGGACAGCGCGGCCGACTTCATGATCGCTGCTGCCTATCACGCCGGCCTCGACCGTGTCATCGCCTACGGCGGCGCACCCACCGCGGCGACCCAGGAGACGTGGTCCTATGACTATGACTCCGACAGCTGGGGGCTCATCCCGACGGCGACGAGTCCCGGCCCTATCGCTGACCATGCGATGGCCTACGACCAGGCGACCAATGCCGTATATCTGTTTGGGGGCACCGACGAGCCCCTGGGACTCGGCGATCCCGAGACGCCAAGCGCCGCGATGTGGGCCTTCGACGGCTCGGATTGGACCCTGGTCTGGCAGCCGGCTGACTAGGTCAGCGCACCTAGGCTCTCCGACTCCATGCAGCCACCTATCGACGTGACCCAGTTGTGACCCGTTCACCGTTCCGGGCCGGGTTCCGCGACGTGTCGCCGATCCTGCTCGGCGTCATCCCGTTTGGTTTGGTGACGGGATTCAGCGGTATCGACGCCGGGCTCACGTTCATGCAGACGCTGGGCACCTCGACGGTGATCTTCGCCGGGGCGTCCCAACTCGCTGTCATCGACCTCGTGGGGCGCGATGCACCGGCCTTCGTCGCGATCCTCACCGCCCTGGTGATCAACGCCCGGATGATGATGTATTCCGCCGCCCTCGCCCCGTGGTTTGCGCCCGCCCCGCTCCGCAACCGTGCGGCCATGGCGTACCTGCTCACAGATCAGGCATTTGCCGTGTCTGTTGTGCACTACGAGCGCCATGAGGAGCCGATCGGGGCCCGATCCCGCTACTACCTCGGTGCCGCCATCGGTCTGTGGTCGACGTGGCACGTTGCCACCATCGTCGGCGCGCTCGTTGGAACAGGCCTTCCCGAGGGGCTCGGTCTCGACTTCGCGATTCCATTGGTGTTCCTGGCGTTGCTGGTTCCGGCAGTTCGGGACCGGTCGACGTTCGTCGCGGCCGCCGTCGCCGGCGTCGTCGTGCTCGTGGCCTACGCGCTCCCGTTCAACAGCGCGCTTCTCGTCGCTTCTGCGGCGGGAATCGCCGCCGGGCTACTCGTGCCGGTGCCGGCAGGAGTAGCCGACGAGGAGGCGCCTTCGTGAGCGTGCTTGCTGCCACCACCATGTCGGCTCCCGCCATTTGGTCGATCATCGTGATCGCCGGGATCGGCACATACCTCATCCGGCTCTCGTTCATCGGGGCGTGGGGACGGTTCAATACGGTCCCACCAGTCGTGACTAGAGCCCTGTCGCTCGTCCCCGCAGCGGTGATGGCTGCGCTGGTGCTTCCCGGGCTGTTCTATGCCGACGGAGACTTCGATCTCTGGAGCGCCAGGCTGCTGGCAGGAATCCTCGCTGCCATCGTCGCGGTGCGGTTCCGCAACGTTCTGGCGACCGTCACGACGGGGATGGTTGCCCTGTGGATCCTCCAGGCGATCTGACTTCGTCGCCGGCTCAAGAATCGAGCCCCGATATGCCGATATCCGTACCAGAACCCTGAGCCCCGGTTACCCAAACTTGCCCGATCCGTCGGAGAACTCCGGCGACAATCGCACCCTCACGGAACCGCAGAGGCCACGGGTTCGGGGCCGGGCCTGCGGGCCCGGCCCAACTACGGGTGCATCGGTTGAAACCGAGATCCATGGCCATAGCTAGCCTCGGATCATGAACCCCAGGCGCACCCCGTTCATTGCCGTCTTCGTCACGCTCTTGACGTTGGTTGCGGCACCCGCCCTGGCGCTCCAGACCGATGCCCCGGCTGACTGTGGCGTATACCAGGGGGTTGTCTGCCAGGGATGGTTCACCGACGACGCCGGAGTCGTCGACGACGACGCCCGGGTCAACAGCGCCATCTCCAGCGTCGTGGCCACGCACGGCAACGAGATTGCCTTTGTCGTCGTGCAGAACACCGGATCCGAGACGACGGCCGAGTTCGCCATTGGTATCGGCAACGGCTGGGGCGTCGGTGGTCCAGACCGTGACGGAATCGTGGTCGTCGTCGACCTCGATGGCCGCTGGACACAGATCGAAACCGGTGAAGGCCTCCAATTCGCCGACGCATCCCGGCTGGCTTCGGTCGGCAACTCGTTCTTCGGCGACGGCGACTTCGACGGCGGCGTCCTCGCCATCGTTGCTGCAATCGAAGCCGAGCTGGCCAACCCCACGCCCCCGAGTGAAGGCTTCAACGGCACGAGTGCCGGCGTCGCCGCGGCTGTCTTCGGTCTCGCCGTGCTGGCCGGTGGAGGCATCGCCTGGAGAGCTGCGTCCAGTCGCCGCCGCTCCAAGGAGACGTCACGGCGCGCCAATCTCGTCGACCAGGCCCTCTCCCGGCTCGAACCGGTAGGTGGCGAATTGCCGCTGCTCGAGGACTACGCGATCGAGCACGACGGCACCCCCGGTCAGGCGACAACCGCCCAAGCGATCGACGCGCTGACCGCCATCGAGCAAGGTCGCCGAGCCACAAGTGACTCGACTGCCATCGACGCACTGTGGCGCTCCGGGGTCATCACCGTCGTCGACCGAGCGACGCTTCTCGAATCGAACGTCGTGCCTCTCGAGCTTCGGGCGTCGTCGGAACGGTCGCTGCTCGAGGATGCAGTCCAGGCCGAGGCCCGCCGCATCGCCGACGTCGAGAGCGATGATCGGGAGGTCTTCGATGTCCGGCTGGCGGAACTGAATCGGGTTGTCGACACGCTCAGACCCCACCGGGTCGCTGCTGCGAGAAAGCGGACCGCCGAGGCCCTGGCAGATGGCCTCGTGGAGACAACGGTCGGACAGGTCGCCGTCACCGACCTCGGTGAGAGGTTCTACAGGGCAGCCTCCGTTTTCGATCCAGGAGCCTCCCTCGACGACTCATTGCGAGAGCTGGCCACCGCATACGAGACCGCGTCCGGCAAGACGGCCACCCTCGAGCGCCTGTACGCCAAGCTCCCTGCCGGGACGACCCGCCCTGCAGTGGCGGCTGCCCTGGCCGATGTGTCTGACGAACCCGACGAGGCATATCGCGAGTACGAAGCGGTACGAGTGACGCTCGAGAAGGAGGGAGAGGCTCTCGAGGCTGACGGCCTCGACATCCCCGCCGTTGCGGCTCTGCTGCTCATGAACCACGACGAGTCCGACGTCGAAGAGTTCATCGAGGCCTACCAGGCCAACCGGAGCAGAGGCCAGGAGCCCGGTGAGGCTGTCGAGTACGCACTGGCAGGGCTCACCGATGCTTCAGAGATCGACCGGGTGCGCCGCCAGGCAGACAAACTCGGGCTCCCGGTCAGCATCACGGTTGCGCTCCTCCGACGCCGCGATGATGGCCCCGAGGTCTATCGGCAGTTGCTCAACGAGCTGGCCGGCCACGGCCCGACCGGAGAGACCTTGCGCACGATCGCCGGCATCCTCGCCGTCTCCCTGGAGCCCGCACAAGCCGTGCGACGCTGGATCGAGGCACGCCAGGCTTTGGGTGACCTCGGCCTGGAGGGCTCGTACGCCGACGTCGCCGCAGCCTTTGGCGCATCCGACGACCGTGGACCCAAACGGTTCGCCCTCTCGTACGCGGCGCAGCGTCAGGCGTTGGCTCGGTCCAGCATCGACGACGCCGACCGCTTCGCTCCGGAGCTTGCCCACGAAGGGACGAGCCGACAGACCGACACGTGGACCGGGCGGCCTATCCCCCGCGGCCTGTTCGACTTCGACCCGTTCACCTTGTTCTTCTATCACTGGGTCATCACCGGCGGGAGGTCAGGGTCGTATGGCTGGGAGCCGATCTATCGCGACCAGTCGTGGGCCCAGAACCGGGGCTCGTGGTGGGGAGGCGGTGGCGGCTTTGGCGGCACCGGACAGGGCGGCGGATCCGGCTGGGG
>JABDMN010000203.1 GCA_013001485.1 Acidimicrobiia bacterium | reverse complement strand
ATCCCAAGGAGATCCACGACGCGCTCCGCGAGACGGTGGAGGCGTCGATCGAACGGATCACCGAGAGACCCATCGACCACGACACGCTGCGGCGGCGGGTCCGCAACTCTGCCGGGAAGGCCGTTCGGAAGCGCACCAACCGTCGCCCCGTTGTGTTTCCCGTGATCATCGAGGTCTGATCGCGCGGTCCGCGGTCGAGACACCGCGGACGGTTGTTGGCGGTTCTCCGAACCGTCGCTAACGTTCATATCCCATGTCATCACGGACCTCGAAGGCCCGTGGGGCGAAGGGGCGGAAGGCCAGAACAACATCCCAAGCGGGAGTCCTGAGCCGTGCCCGGGCCGCGCTGGTCCGCTGGCGGGACAGGGTCCGCAACCGGCTCGGACGTCAATCTGACGACGTCTGGGGTCTCATTCTCGTTGTAGCTGCCGCATTGGTGCTGCTGTCGTTCTTCGAGCTTGCCGGCCCGATCGGCCGCGGCGTGTCCAGCTTCCTCGAATTGCTCTTTGGAGTCTGGGGCTATCTGGTGCCTGTCGCCCTTGCCGCGGTTGGGGTGCTGTTGCTATCTGCCATGCCCCGCAAGGACCACGTTCGCCTGGCCATTGGCATCACCACCGTGTTCGTGGGCACTCTCACCCTGTTCCACCTGCTCACCGGTGCGATCTCGCTCGCTGACAATGTCGATCGGGTGCGCGAACACGGAGGCGCGGTCGGTGCGATCGTCGCGTTCCCGCTACGACGCCTCATCGGCTTCTGGGGCACCTTCGTCGTGCTGACCACCGTCATCGGTGCCGGCGTCCTGATCATCACCCGCACCACGGTCAAGGAAGTCTGGATCACCATCGTCACCTGGGTGCGCCGGTTCGTGAGATGGGCACGGTCTGTCCGCCTCCCGAAGCGGGAGCCTGCACCCATCATCACCGAGCCCATTGTTGAGATGGCTGAGTCGGTCGCCGCTCCGGCTGCCGAGAAGTCTCCGCCCAAGAAGGCTCGACCCAAGGGCTCGAAGCCCCCGGCGTCGAAGCCGGCGGCCACCAAGCCGCCGAAGACACCGCCGGCGGGCGTGTACTCGTTGCCTCCGATCGATCTGCTCAACATCGGTGATGCCGGCGATCAGAACCGGCGCTCTCTCGAGCAAACCGCCGCCGAGCTCGAAGAGGCACTCCGCCAACACGGCGTAGATGCCCGGCTCACCCGCATTGCTCCCGGACCCACTGTCACTCGCTACGAAATCGAGCTGGCACCAGGGGTGAAGGTGTCGAGAGTTACCGGTCTGTCATCCGACATCGCCTATGCGCTGGCATCGCCCGACGTGCGCATCCTGGCTCCCATACCGGGAAAGAGCGCCATCGGCATCGAGGTTCCCAACCGGTCTCGGCGGCTTGTCACCCTGGGCGACATCCTTCGTTCGGACGCCGCCAAGGAGAACCCGAATCCTCTCGCTGTAGCGCTTGGCATGGACATCTCTGGCCGCGCCCGCATGCTCAACCTCGACGAGCTACCCCACGTGCTGATTGCGGGAGCCACTGGTGCGGGCAAGTCGTCGTGCATCAATGCCATTGTGACTTCGCTCCTCATGCGCACATCGCCAGAGGAAGTCCGTCTCATCCTCGTGGACCCCAAGCGAGTCGAGATGGGCCAGTTCTCCGACGTGCCTCACCTGCTCACCCGGGTCATCACCAACCCCAAGCGAGCCTCGGACGCCCTGCAGTGGGCCGTTGCCGAGATGGATCGTCGCTACGAACTGGTCGCCGACGCCGGAGTCCGCGACATCATCTCGTACCGGGAGAAGTGGGACACCGAGCAGCTCGACCGCGACAAGTTCGACAGGTTCCCCTATCTGGTCGTCATCGTCGACGAGTTGAACGATCTGATGATGGTTGCCGGACGCTCCGTAGAGGACTCCATCGTCCGGATCGCTCAGATGGCTCGCGCCGTTGGCATCCACCTCGTGCTCGCCACCCAGCGACCCTCCGTCAACGTGATCACCGGTGTCATCAAGGCCAACGTGCCGTCGCGTCTGGCGTTCTCGGTCGCGTCGCAGACCGACTCGCGAGTCATCCTCGACACGGTGGGCGCAGAGAAGCTCGTCGGTCTTGGAGACATGCTCGTGATCACCGCTCGCGACCCGAAACCTGAACGAGTGCAGGGGGCCTTCGTGTCCGAGGCCGAGGTCCACGGCGTCGTCGACTGGATCCGTGCTCAACGTCGTGCCCAGTACGAAGAGGAGCAAGTGTTTGCGGTTGCCAAGCAGGCTGCGGTAAGCGACGAGGAATACGACGGGGAGGATCCCGTCATCGTCGATCAGGCCATCGACCTCGTGGTTCGGTCAGGTCTTGGTTCGACGTCGATGCTGCAACGCAAGCTCCGCATCGGCTTCGCTCGCGCCGGTCGTGTGATGGACATCCTCGAGCGCCGCGGTGTCGTCGGGCCATCGGAAGGCTCGAAAGCCCGCGAGGTTCTGATGACCGTCGACGAGCTCGAAGACTCGCTGTCGCGGGCTTGAACGGCTGCCCCCACAAGCACCGGAGCGGCGCGTAAGGTTCAAAGCAGGATGCGGTTTCCCTGCGCCAGGTTCGATGACCTCACGCCGGGGGCGGAACGAGCTTTCAGCCTCCGCGGTCTACAACGCCACATCATCGCCCGCCGTCATGAAGATGTGGTCTCGGCACTCGAAGAAGTCGAGACTGCCGTCGCTGATGGAGCGTGGGCGGCGGGCTTCGTCGCCTACGAGGCTGCCCCCGCCTTCGATCGAGCCTTGACCGTTCGCCGTCGCGAGTTCGACGACCCGCTGCGACTGTTGCCGCTCGTGTGGTTCGCCGTGTTCGATCGCATGGAGCCATTCGATCCGGCCGGACCTCGAGAAGACGGCCCGGTGCCCTATTCGATGTCGCGGTGGCGGCCCTCGGTTCCCCGCGCCGAATATGACGAAGCCATCGACCACATCCACGACCGGATCGGTGCAGGAGACACGTATCAGGTGAACTACAGCCTGAGGCTGCGGGCATCAGTGTCGGGTGAAACCAGCGAGCTGTATCGGTGTCTTGCCGTTGCTCAGAGAGGTCCGTTCAACGCCTACCTCGATGCGGGGCGGTTTCGCGTCCTATCGGCCTCTCCCGAGTTGTTCTTCCGCATGGACGACGACGACCGGATAGTCACCCGGCCGATGAAGGGGACGATCCGGCGAGGCCGGTGGCCGGAGGAAGACGCAGAGTTCGCCGCACGGCTCACCGAGTCCGAGAAGGACCGGGCCGAGAACCTGATGATCGTCGATCTCATCCGCAATGACCTTGGCAAGGTCGCCGTGCCTGGGTCAGTGGAGGCGACCTCGCTGTGCCAGCTGGAGCGGTTCGAGACCGTGTGGCAGCTGACCTCCACCATCGAGGCCAAGCTCGAGTCGGGTACGTCGGTGACAGACGTGTTCAAGGCGTTGTTCCCTTCGGGCTCGGTGACAGGTGCGCCGAAGGCCTCGACGATGAAGATCATCTCCGATCTCGAATCTGACCCCCGCGGCGTCTATTGCGGGGCCATCGGGTACCTGGCTCCGCCTGGGTCAGGGATGCCCCGAGCGGCCTTCAATGTGGCGATCAGAACCGTTGTCGTCGACCAGGAAGAGGGAGTGGCCGAGTACGGAGTCGGTGGCGGCATCACGTGGGACTCGCACGCGGGTGCCGAATACGACGAGGTGCGAGCCAAAGCCGGCGTTCTCACCGAGCGTCGCCGCGATTTCTCGCTGGTCGAGACCTTGCTCCACGACTCCGACGGATATCACCTCCTCGACGAGCACCTCGAGCGCATCGAGGCGTCGGCGGCCCACTTCGGCTTCAACCTCGACCGTGGCGACATCCAGCGGGAGCTCGTGATGCGAGCGCCTCAAAGCACGGCTCGGCACAGGGTGCGTGTCGAAGCATCGAGAGATGGGACAGTGCGCATCGAGGACCAGCCCCTCGCTCCGCGCCCCGAACCGGTTCGCCTCGGCGTGGACGAGGTCCCCATCGACTCGGGCAACGTGTTTCTGTTCCACAAGACCACGCGGCGGTCCGTGTACGACGAGCGGACTGCGCGACATCCAGATTGTGATGACGTCGTCCTGGTCAACGAGCGTGGCGAGATCACCGAGACGACAATTGCCAACATCGCCGTTCAGTTCGCCGGCGAGTGGTGGACGCCTCCTCTCGATTCCGGGTGCCTGCCCGGGACGATGCGGCGACACCTGCTCGACGAAGGCAAGATCAAAGAGCGCGTGATGTCGGCGTCCGAGCTGGACTCTGCTGAGGCCATCGCCGTGTTCAACTCGGTGCGGGGCTGGCAATCGGCTGTCCTAGCCGGCAGAGCATTGCGTTCGGCCGGCGGATTCGGCTAACCATCGCTCGACCCATCACGGAGTTAGCCTCCCTGCCCCATGGACACCGTTCAGATT
>JABDMN010000195.1 GCA_013001485.1 Acidimicrobiia bacterium | reverse complement strand
CAAGGTGGTACACCTGGGTAGATGGCTTCTGAGTCGGATCCTTGCCTACCTGAAGGGGATTGAGGAACCGGCTCAGCACCTCGGCGCTGAACAGCTCGGCGGCTCCCGGGATGTTGGCGTTGAGGTCCTCGAGTGTGACCCACCCACCGTCGGCGAGCATCCTGCTCAGTGCCGTGACCAACCGTTCATCGTCGGGGAAGTCTGTCACGACGACGCCAATGGCGACCGCGCGAACACGAGGTTCCTTGCTCGACAACGCCCCAAAGACGGCGTCCTTCAGAGACGGGTCACCGGATTCGACCGCCATGCGCCCCACCTCGACGACGGCCGAGGGATCCGTGTTGATGCGCTCCAGCGGACCAGGGGGCTCGCGTTGATCGGAGATTGCCTGACCGGCTTCACCGAGAAGGGTTCCTTGATCGTCTGTCGCTTCATTGACGGTCCAGATCGCCAGAACATTGGCGTCCTTCATCCGCTCCGTGCAGGTCGGACAGTTGCCGTACCGCAGGCGTCGGAAGCCATGAGGCTTCAGATCCTTCAGGTGTTGACCCATGAGAGACCAGCACGTCGCGTACCCGCAGCTGCGGCAGGCGAGGCCGACAAGAGCGGTACCGGTGAATGACCCGGCTTTCGTGCGCTCAGCCGGCTCCCAGGCGCCCCCCTCCAGGCGCTTGCCACAGATGTCACAGACGCAATCCACCGATGTCCCCAGGCCGTCGTGTGCCTGGGGGGCCGCGAGTCCCATTGGCAACACCTCTCCAGTCGGGGCCAACGTATCACGGAGGTGCCCTCTGCGATAAGACCCGCGACCGAGGCCATGCAGCCGATATAGGGTGGTGCACCCCGTCCCAGGAGCATCTCGTGAGCAAGCAGTACCCGTCCCAGCCAGACCTGACCGTCGACCTCGACAAGACCTATACCGCCACCCTGTCCACCAACAAGGGTGAGATCATCGTCGACCTCGACGTCAGCAGCTCGCCGCTGGCAGTGAACAACTTCGTGTTCCTGGCCCGTGATGGGTTCTACGACGGAGTGATCTTCCACCGCGTGATCCCCGGGTTCATGGTCCAGGGAGGCGACCCCACCGGCACCGGAAGGGGCGGTCCCGGGTACCAGTTCCGCGACGAGGTTGACGGCTCTGGCACCTACAGCCGTGGAACGGTGGCCATGGCCAATGCAGGCCCCAACACCAACGGCAGCCAGTTCTTCATCATGCATGCCGACTACGGGCTGCCTCACCAGTACACGATCTTCGGTCAGGTGACGAGCGGGATCGAGGCCGTCGATGCCATCGCCGCCACACCCACCGGGGCCGCCGACAAGCCCACGAGCGACTGCACCATCGAATCGGTGACGATCACCGAGTCCTAAACGGAACGGTTCTGTGTGAGGTCCGGCGTGGCGTTCGGGGCCGCGCCGCTGACCAGCGGCTAGCTGGCGCTGCGACGACGCTCGCGTTCGCGACGCAGGTAGCGGCGACGCTCGGATCCGGTCATGCCGCCCCAAACGCCTTCGGTCTGTTTGGTCGAGAAGGCGTACTGGAGACATTCGTCACGAACCGGGCACCCCTCGCAGATCGCCTTGGCGCGGGTAGCCTCGCTCGATTCCTCCGAGATGGGGAAGAACAGGTCGGCTTCGGCTCCGAGGCAGGAGGCGTCTTCACGCCAGTTCTCCTCGGACTCCCACAGCAATTGGTCGAATGGTGTCATTCGTCTCTCCTCAAGAACATTGAACACCCGATAACGCACAGCACATAGGGGTTTGTTCCCAATTGTGAGATAGTACTACTCGTAGTGGTTGCGAAACCACTCGACGTGGATGAACTGGCTCTGTGTCAGCCGGTGGGGACTGTGTCGTCCACGCGCCACGACAGGTCGGCGTCGACCCGGATCACACCCTCGAGCCGCCCCGCCAACTCCGCGAGAAGCCTCGAATCGGTCTTGGTGGGGACTGTGCCACCAACGACGACGACTCCGTCCTCCACCGACACGGCGAGTTCTTTGTCGTCGATCATCAGGATGCGCCGAATCACATCCTGGCGAAGCTGAGCCTCGATGACCTTGTCGGGCCGGATGAACGCAGCCACGACGTCGGCTCGTGACACGATGCCGAGCAGCTTCCCGGTCGTGTCGACGACTGGCAGCCGCTTCACCTTGTGTTCGTCCATGATGCGGGCTGCTTCGGACACGCGGGCATGAGGGTCGATGGTGATCGGGTCTGGAGTCATCGCCTCGGAGACGAGCTCGGCCTTGACGATCTCCTCTTCACCAAAGATGGTGTCGAGCAGCCGGCGGTATCGGGTGCGACCGCGGCTGGCTTCCTTGGCCAGAAAGTCGGCCTCGGTGATGATGCCGACGACGGCGCCCGCCTCGTCGACGACCGGGAGACCGGAGACTCCCTCCCCGACCATCACCCGCGCTGCCTCCTTCAAGGATTGGTCGGGCGTCACGGTGATGACCCCCTTCGACATGATGTCGATGGCCCTCATTCCTGGCCTCCCTTCACGATCAGGACATCACACGGTGTCAGGTGGAGCAGTCGCTGACTGGTGCTCCCGAGCACCAGCGATGCCAGTGCTCCTCTGCCACGTGAGCCCACGACGACGAGGTCGGCCTCGTGCTTCTCGGAATACTCGGCGATGACATCAGGCGGGTAGCCCTCGAGGTCCACCTTGGTGATTCCGCCCCGTGTCTGGGGCTGCTCTTCGAGGGTTTCATCGACGGCACGCCAGACTTCGCGGCGATCGACCTCGCCCAGCTCATCGAGCTGCAAGGGGGCGTGCTCGGCAGCGGCCAGCACGATCGGGGGGAGATGCGAGACGTAGACCACCTCGAGCACGGCATCGAGCCACGAAGCGAGGCGATTGGCTCGCTCCAGAGCGACCATCGAGGTTGTGGATCCGTCGACGGCGCAGATGATCAGCATCAGTCCTCCCACTCCTCCGGCGGGTACTTCTGCTCACGCTTCGCTGCCAGCCGGGCGGCATAGGCGGCGGCCTCGCTGCGTCGGTTCATCTCGAGCTTGGCGAGCAGATTCGACACGTAGTTCTTCACTGTCTTCTCGGCGAGGAACAACTCCTCGGCGATCTCGCGATTCGTCCTGCCCTCGGCGATCAGGTCGAGGATCTTGGTCTCCTGTGGTGACAGCCTGGCCAGCAGGGGGTCCTCGGGTTCGTCGCCGCGGATCTTGGAGAACAGGCGTTCAGTCATCGACGGGTCGAGGAGGCTCTCGCCGTCAGCGACCTTGCGGATCGATCGGATCAGGTCCGTCGAGTCGATCTTCTTCAGGACGTAGCCGGATGCTCCCGCCATGATCGATGCGATCAGCGCCTCCTCATCCGCGTAGGACGTGAGCATCAGCACGCGCACGTCGGGCCAACGGGAACGGATCTCGCGACACGCCTCGACACCGCTGCCGTCGGGCAGCCGCACGTCGAGAACGACGACGTCCGGCTCGTCGTACCCGACCCGGCGAATGGCCTCATCCACCGAACCGGCCTCTCCGGCAACCGTCAGGTCGTCTTCTCCATTGATGAGATCGGCGACGCCGCGCCGCACCACCTCGTGATCGTCGACAAGGAGGACCTTGTGACGCGTTTTCTTAGCTGCCATGTACCTCCAAACTAACCCGTTCGAGCTGTTTCTACGGGGCGCCACAATCCTGTACTGGGCAGGACTTCCGACCCCGCACCGGTAGGGTTCCCGGGTGCCGGACGACCCTTCTTCCACAACAACCAGGTTCGCCGAGATCGCAACTCAGGCCGCCGCCGTTGCTTCTCAGACGGACCTCACCTCCGTTCTGTTCACCACAGTCGAGGCCGCCATGGAGCTCACCGGCGCCCGCTACGGCGCCCTTGGGGTCATCGGAGAGCACGGCAGCCTCGTCGAGTTCCTCCACGCCGGCATCGACCCTGACACTGTCGAGCAGATCGGCTCCCCGCCCCGTGGGAATGGCCTGTTGGGCACGATCACCCGAACCCAGGTCCCCATCCGTCTCGATGACATGTCTGCCCACGAGGACTCGGTCGGTTTCCCTGACAACCACCCGCCGATGTCGACCTTCCTCGGAGTGCCGGTGCGGGTTGGAGATGCCGTCTACGGGAACCTGTACCTCACCGAGAAGGATGGCGGATTCACCTTGGATGACGAGGAGACCATGACAGCTCTCGCCGCAGTCGCCGGCGCCGCCATCTCGACCGCACGGCTCCAGCAAAGGCTGCGACGCGTCGCCGTCGTCGAGGACCGCGAGCGCATCGCCCGCGACCTCCACGACGCCATCATCCAGGACCTCTTCGCTGTGGGGCTCGGGCTGCAGGCCCAGATTCCCAAGCTCGAGAACCCCGATGCCCAGGAATCGATAGCCCATACGGTGCAGAAACTCGACGAGGTCATCGCATCCCTGCGCCGGTTCATCTTCGACCTCCGACCCCCGGTGTGGGTGAACCGGAGCCTCCCCCGGGAGCTCGCCGACCTGCTCGGCCACCTCACCGAGCCCCACGACATCGCCGTGGAAGTGGCCATGGAGGGAGATCTCGAACACCTGCCGAACACGGTCGTCGACGATGCCATCGCTCTCGTCAGAGAAGCTGTTTCGAATGCCCTGCGCCACTCCGAGTCATCGCTGGTGAACGTCGTCATCGAGCGCCAGCCCGACGATCTCGTGGTTCTGGTCTCGGACGAAGGCAAAGGCTTCGACCCCGACGAGCACACCGTCGGCATGGGGATCGGCAACATCCGCA
The DNA here is from genome assembly GCA_013001485.1 of Acidimicrobiia bacterium. GTDB lineage: Bacteria > Actinomycetota > Acidimicrobiia > Spongiisociales > UBA5794 > JABDIW01. The sequence goes on along the minus strand of JABDMN010000195.1, from coordinate 167 downwards.
CCCGGGCAACACGAGCCGGCGGTCAGGCGACGATTTCCTCGGGAGCCGGATCCGGCACCACGGTCAAGGTGGTTCTGCCGCTCTAGGAGCGTGTCGATCGCCCCTTTACGGGCACGCCTGACGGGCGCATGCTGGTGGGGTCATGGTGCTGTGGATCACGATGATCG
>JABDMN010000170.1 GCA_013001485.1 Acidimicrobiia bacterium | reverse complement strand
GTGTTGTCTTCGACCCCGCCGTAGATACCGACTGTCGACCACATCTTGTGTTCGTGGGGGAACAGCTCCAGGGTTGGTGGCCAGATGACCTCGGTTCTCAGGCTGTCACCGAGCTGGGTTCGAAGATGATGGATGTGTACTTGGACGGCCTTCTTTGCGCTGGCCGGCTCGTCTTCTCCCCACACGCCATCGATCAGCCCACCGATCGAGACCGGTTGGCGCACGTGGTAACAGAGGAAGTTCGTTTAGCCGACCACGCTGAGCGTGTCGTGAGCTATCGCCAGTTCTTCGTCGGTTGGAACCACGAGGACCGATGCGGTGGCACCGTCGGGGGAGACAACCCGCTCGCCATCGCCGGACCGGTTGCGGCCGGGGTCGATTCTAAGCCCGAGAAACCCGAGGCCATCGACCACGCGGGCCCGGATCCCGGCGTCGTGTTCTCCGACACCGGCGGTGAAGGTCAGCGCGTCGATACCACCCATGATGGCGGCGTACCCGCCCACGTAGTGTTTGATCCGGCGCACGTAGACATCGAGGGCAAGACGGGCCGCGTCATCACCGCCTTCGGCCCCAGCATGCACGTCACGCATGTCGCTGTGCCCGGTCAATCCCACCAGACCGCTGTGCCGGTTCAACAGCGTGTCGACCTCATCGACCGACAAGCCTGCCGCTCGCTGGAGGTAGAGGACGATGGCGGGGTCGAGATCACCTGAACGGCTGCCCATCACCAGCCCCTCCAGCGGGGTGAGGCCCATGGTGGTGGCCATCGGTCGTCCGCCTACGACAGCTGCGGCCGAGGCTCCGTTGCCCAGGTGCAGCACGATCTGTCGCAGATCGTTGCGACCGAGCAACTCAGCAACCCGGCCCGAGACGTAGCGGTGGGAGGTTCCATGGAAGCCGTAGCGGCGGATGCCGTGAGCCGCCGCGATGGTGCGGTCGATGGCATACGTGGTGGCCTCGTCTGGTAGGTCCGCGAAGAACGCGGTGTCGAACACCGCGACGTGGGGGATCTGAGGCATGGCGGTCCTGGCAACGCGGATCCCGGCCAGGTTGGCCGGGTTGTGCAGCGGGGCCAGAGGCGACAATGTTTCGATGGCGGTCTCGACGGCATCGTCGATGAGGGTCGGCTGGGAGAACTCCACGCCGCCCATCACCACCCGGTGACCGACTCCGGCCAGAGCCGAGTTGTTTAGCGCCGGCCCGTCGGTCTCGAATGCGTGGAGAATATGCGCCAACGCCCTGCGATGACCGGGTGCATCCACGGAGCGATCGCGTTCGTGATCGTTGCTGGTGTGGTGCAACCGGGCCCCGGACTGGCCGATTCGTTCCACGATGCCGTGAGCTCGACGCCGTCCCGTGTCCGGCTCGACCAGCTCGTACTTGATGGAAGACGAGCCGCAGTTCAACACCAGGACGGTGGCGCCGGCGGTCACTCCGATCCTTCCGGCTGCGGTGGCGCTGCCTGGGCGGCGGTGATAGCGACGGTGTTCACGATGTCGCGCACCGTTGCGCCGCGGGAGAGGTCGTTGACCGGTTTGGCCAGACCCTGGAGCACCGGTCCGATGGCGACGGCACCGGCGGATCGCTGTACCGCCTTGTAGGTGTTGTTGCCGGTGTTGAGGTCGGGGAACACGAACACCGTGGCCCGACCTGCCACCTCCGAGCCGGGCATCTTCGACGCCGCTACATCGGCGTCGATTGCGGCGTCGTACTGGACCGGCCCATCGACTTTGAGGTCCGGACGTCGCTGGCGCACCAACTGGGTGGCGGCCCGGACCCGTTCGACATCGGCCCCCGATCCCGATTCACCTGTCGAGTAGGACAGCATGGCGATCCTGGGCTCGACCCCGAACCGGGCCGCTGTGCCGGCCGAGGCGATGGCGATGTCGGCCAGCTCCTCGACGGTGGGTTCGCGAATCACCGCGCAGTCGCCGTACACCAGGACCCGGTCGGACAGGCACATGAAGAAAACCGAGGAGACGACATTGACGCCAGGCTCGGTCTTGATGATCTCGAACGAGGGCGTGATGGTGTGAGCGGTCGAGTGGGATGCGCCCGACACCATCCCGTCGGCGTGGCCGAGATGTACCATCATCGTGCCGAAGTACGACACATCGCGCATGATGTCCAACGCCCGATCGAAGGTCATGCCCCGATGAGCGCGGAGCTCGGTGTACACCTCGGCGTACTCTTCTCGGTGGTCAGTGGTCGCCGGATTGACGATCTCGACATCGTCGAGCCGGAGTCCGAGCGCAGCAATGCGTGACCGCACCGCATTCGGGTCCCCCAGGATCGTCAGCCGGGCCACGTCGCGAGCCCGCAGGCTGGCGGCGGCCTGGAGCACCCGATCGTCGTCCCCTTCGGGCAGCACGATATGGCGGGCGGCGACCCGAGCACGCTCGACCAGTTGCAGCTCGAACATCAGCGGGGTGACCGTTTGCGCTCTCGGGATGCCCTCGAGCACCTCGACAACGTCGTCGCCGAGGTGGTCCTCGAAGGTAGCCAGCGCCCGGTTGATCTTCCGGCTCGAGGTTCGCGACAACTGGCCGGTGGTGGCAGCGATTGCGGTTGCGGTGTCGAAGGTGTCGAGTTGGGTGGCGATCAGGGGGAGGTGAGCATCGATGCCGGCGATGAGTTGGGCCACCTCGGGCTCAGGGACGAGCCCGCCGGTGAGCACGACCGCCGAGACCGAGGGAACCTCAGCCGAGGCGCAGCCGGCGGCAAGGGCCATCAGGATGTCGGCCCGGTCGCCGGCAGCGATGCAGAGCTGTCCGTCCTCCAGATGGCTCAACATGTGTTCGACGTTCATGGCGCAGATCAGCGTGTCGAAGTAGACGCGGTTGAGCAGGCGCTCGTCACCGGCGATCAACGTGCCGTCGACCGCTGCCAAGGCGTCGACGATCTGGGGGGCGGCCACAAGCGGGTCCTCGGGAACGACCCATACCCGCATCGCTTTCCCGGTCCGGGTGGCGCGCTGGTTGAAGTATTCACGGACCGTCGGAAGGGCGTCGGGGTCGACCCGATTGACCACGACGGCCAGCACAGAGGCGTGGGCCTCCCGGAGTTCCTTGATTGTGAGCTCCACGAGGCTCACGATGTTGTCGAGTTGACGGCCCTTTCCGCTCACTACTGCAACCACGGGGACCCCGAGGTTGACGGCGAGTTGCCCGTTGACGCTGAGCTCGATGGGACTGGCCACCCCCCTGAAGTCCGAGCCGACCACGACCACGGCGTCGCAGCGCTCGGCGAGATCGTGATAGCGCTCCACGATCAGCTCCATGGCGGCGTCGGCGTCTCGGTGCATATGGCCGTAGGTGGTACCCACTGCGGACGGGAGCGGGTGATCAGGGCGTTGAGCCAGAAGGTCGATCAGCTCGTCGGGGGCACTGTCGTCATCGACGACCGGGCGGAACACTCCCACCCGACCGAACCGGCGAGCCAGGGCGTCGACCAGGCCGAGAGCGACCAACGACTTGCCGCTGCGGCCCTCGGCCGCCATGACGAAGAAGGCGTAGGAACGTGAGGGAGTCATCGGTGTCGACCGTACAGCGCCGTCCCACCACGAAGTATTCCTGAGGACGCGTGCATTGGTCAGGCGAGTCTGGAGCCGGCGGTGACGGTGTCTTCGTCGTAGCGGGCGAACACGATCGCCGCGCCGAGGCAGAGGGTGAAGCCCAAAATGCCCGAGAGACGCACGCCGAGGTCGTCGCCGACGTCACGGCCGAAGGTTGTCAGGATGGCGAAACTGACCACGCCCGTCGTCTGCCCGAACTTCTGCATGAGCGTGCGGGCGGCGAAGAACATGCCTTCCCGTTGTTGGCCGGTGCGACCGGCGTCGTGCTCAGCGATGTCGGCGAGGACGGCATTGGGGAGTACGCCGAGAAAAGCGATGGGGACGGCCAGAAGCAGGATCAGCAGGTAGGCCTGGGCGATGGGGGAGAAGTCGAGCGAACCGAGCGTCGGGACACCGAGGAACACCAGAGCCATCCAGACAAACGCCCCCACCATCAGCGGCTTCTTCCCCATCTTCTTGGCCAGCAGATTGACCAGCGGATAGAACAGGAACGATGTCACCACCATCACGGCCAGCAGTGTGGCGACGAGCTCTTCTTCTTCCTCGAGCAGGACGGTCACGTAGAACAGCAGCCCGGTCTGGACGATCGTGAGGCCGGTGAAGTAGGCAAAGTCGGATACGACGAACTTGCGGAACTCGGAGTTGGCGAAGGTGGCCCTGACCGCCGGAAGCAGCGGAACACTTGACGGGGTACCGGACGAATATCGCCTCTCGTCCAAGGCGACGACCGGGACGTACATGCAGACCAGTGCAATCACGCCGAGCGAACCGACCGCAACCTGGAACGCGCGGAGAGGCGACAGGTCCAGCGCGCCCTCGAGGCCGCCGGCGATCGCCGGGGTGAGTCCGGCCAGAATGATGCCCAATGCGAAGGTAACCGATATCCAGGTGCTCAGGTTCAGACGCTCCGTCGGGGTATGGCCCATCTCCGGCAGTAGGGCGAAGAATGGGGTGACGTACACCGTGAGGAAGATGTAGAAGAGCGCTTGCACAACTACCAGCCAGGCGATGTTCCACGCCGACTGCTCCGACACCGGAGGAACGAACATGAGAACCAGAAACAGCGCGGTAGGCAGGCCGCCCTTCATCATGAACGGGATACGTCGGCCCCTGGGGTTGCGTGACCGATCGCTCATCCCGGCGATCCATGGGTCGGTGACGGCGTCGAGCATCCGGCCCGACGCAGCGATGAGGGTGATGGCGTTGAGGACCGCGAAGAACGTGGCTCCGGTGATCAACTGGGGGAGGTCGGAGGTGTCGGGCGGCAGGTAGAAGTACACCAGCGCCACGGCCACGATGTTCACCAGGGTCGACCATCCCAGCTGCCCGATGGCGTAGGCGATCTGCTTGGAGAGGGGGAGGGATTCGGGGCCGGCCGGCATCGGAGGCGAGACTACCCTGCCCGAGCGGTTCGGGCCTGGAATCCTCCTGATCCCGACACCGTCAGACCCAGCGGCGGGTGGTCATGGCCCGCTCCACCCTGGCCCGGGCGATCTCCATCGCCACGCCCCTGGGTTCGACGCCGGTACGGTCGGACTCCTCGAGCATTGCTGCGGTATTGGCGGCCACCCGTTCGGCGATCAGGTCGAAGGCCTGGGTCCTGGTGCCACCGGCGTATTCCACCGCACCGCAGATCACCCCGCCGGCGTTGGCGACGAAGTCGGGAAGCGACAACACCCCTCGTTCGTGCATGCGGTGCTCGGCTTCGGCGGTGGCGGGGAGGTTGGCACCTTGCAGCACGAGCCGGGCGGTGAGGTTGTCGATGTTGTCAGAACGCAGGACGTCCGGTCCTGCGGCCGGAACCCAGATGTCGCACGGCACTCCCACCTCGTCGCCGTGTTCCAAGGTCTGGCCGGCGTGCTCCCGCACCGACCGACCGGCTGCCTTGAGCTCATCGAGCCGGTCGAGATCGAGTCCGTCGGGGTCGCTCACCCCGCCCCGGGAGTCGCTGGCGCCGACCAGGACACAACCCCGCACGGAGAGGAATCGGGCGGCGTGGCGGCCCACGCTCCCGTACCCCTGTACCACTACGCGGGCGCCGTCGAGATCGAGACCGATCCGATCGGCCGCAACGTCAGCTGCGACGGCAAGCCCGAAACCGGTGGCGCCGAGCTGGTCGAGGGGGAGGCCGCCGAGCTCGGGGGGCAGGCCCACCGCCCGACCGATCTCGTCGCGGATCCAGGCCATGCACTGTTCGTCGGTGCCCATGTCGGGGCCGGGTGCGTATTCGGTGAGGTCCCGCATCCCGGCTGCGAAGGCGCGGACGAGACGTTCTTTGTCGGCAAGAGGTTGTTTGGGATCGGCGATGATGACCGATTTGGCGCCACCGTGACGGAGACCGGCCATTGCGTTCTTCAGCGTCATGGCCCGAGCCAGCCGGAAACACAGTTCGGCGGATGCGTCGAGGGCCATCCGGGTTCCGCCGATGGCCTGTCCAGCGGCGACATTGTCCACGACAACCACCGCCCGGAGCCCAGTGCGTCGTTCGGTGAGGTGGACGACCTTGGCGGGGCCCAGGTCGTCCGAAAGGGAGAACGGGTCGATGGTGGCGACATTGGGCATGGTGACAGTGTCGCGCGAGTGGTCAGGGCAAGAGGTAGCCACGGTGGGGAACGAGCGCCCCGTGGTCGACTCGCCACCGAACCAGTCCGTAACCGGCAAGCCCGCCGGCTTGGGATAGGCACCGATCGTTGTCAGCGTGAGGCTCACAAGGATCCTGCCCTCCTCTCAGGCGAGACCGGTGATCGGTCCACGGCCGAGCGCAGACCGATCACCGCAATTGTCACCGGTTGATCTCGAACAGATCC
>JABDMN010000159.1 GCA_013001485.1 Acidimicrobiia bacterium | reverse complement strand
GCGTGGCTCGGCGCACGAGACGACGGTGACGTGGCGATCTGAAAGGCCAAACGCCTTGCCTATCCCCGCTCGGAACTCGGCTTCGACTGTGACGCACAGGCCGGATGTCGAGGCCTCGGCCTCTGCGCCGACGACAACTGGAGCCGGGTAGGCGAGAGCCGATCGAACGGCCTCACTCTCGGCGGAGCGTGGGTCTAGGGCGAGGTTGCCGGAGTAGAGCTGAGTTCGGTCGAGAACTACCGATCCGGCTCGGGCGCCGGCGTCGGCCGCTGCCGTCGCCGTCCGCATCGTCGCCGCCCAGCGCCCAAGCTCGACCGCGACCCCCAGCATGAGCAGCCCGCACAGCAGGACAACGCCGACGATTGGAATCATCGATCCCTGTTCGTTCATGGGCGGCTCCTCAGGGGCGAGAGCGGCTCTGATGAGCGGGCAACGACTGTGTGGTCAGCGTCGAAGCCACCGAACCCGACGATGTGGACCGTCATCGCGACCTCAACGGTGACGGCACTGTCTGTGCGATTGATTGTCACCGAAGCGTCAGGTGCGATCGCGGCCGCCATTTCGATCCCCGCAGCCTCACCGTTCAGGACCGCCACCGAGGAGGCTGCGAGGGCGGCCTCGAACACCGTCTCCTGTGCATGCTGGAGGCGGGCGGAGCCGACGATCAGTCCGACGACGAGGGCAACGATCAGCCCTCCACCGGCGACGACCTCGATCAGCGCGTTTCCTCGATCCTGGATCACGGTGGGCTGACGGCCGTTGCTGTCGACGTGGTCGTGATCCACAGGTCGAACAGGTCGGGACCGGGCGGTACCCACCTCGTTCGCGCCGATGCCGTGACCCCGTCACTGCTGACCGCCACCTCGGTATCGGCCGCGACCGCGCCCGGCACGGTGGCCAGCAGCATTTCGATCAGGGCGTCCTCGGCTTCGGCGGGTGACGTTCCAAGTACGGAAACGCGCCTCGCTGCCTGGCTGGTGGCGGCATCAGCCGCCGATCGAGCGATGGTCAGCATCGCTGCCTGAACGAGTACCACCATGATCAGGAAGGCCAGGCCGATTGCAGCGAGGCCCTCGATGATTCCGGACCCGGTGTCCTCGCTCAGAACAGCCCGGTGATCTGTCCGGCTATCGCATCCCATATCTCGACCGCCGCCGACCGGACCTGTGGTGTCAGCACGGCGATGACCAGGACGGCGATCGTCGCCAGCCCCAACCATTCCACGGTCGTCGCTCCATCCTCCCGTGACCACATGGTCACCTCCCTTCGTTACCCGCCGGCCAGGTTTCGCAGGCCGGCGATCGTCGGATACATGAGAAACAGCAGGGTCACGGGAACCATGAGCGCCAGGATCGGCCCGTACGCCGCGATTGCCCGGCGACCCCCTTCTGCGGTCAGGGCTCTCTCGCTGGCCGCCCGGTAGTCCTTGGCCAGCATCGCTAGGCCTTCCGTGAGGCGTCCGCCGCTCACATTGGCCTCGGCCAGGAACGTGTAGAGCCGGCCGGAGTCGTCTCGGGCAGAGTGCGGTCCGAGCGCACGAAGCGCTTCGGTCAACGAGAGTCCGGTTTCCAGGGTTGATAGCGCTGCCCTCATCTCGAAGGCGCCAACACCCTCCTCCTGCGCAACTGACTCGACAGCTGTTTCGACAGATGACCCGGCGAGGAGGTGGAGGGCGATCGCGTCCACGATGGTCGGGAGCTCGATGAGAAGCTGACCACCCCTCGATTGGCGACGCGAGCTGAGCCACATCGAGATCGCAATTGCGCCCGCGGCTCCGCCGAGCAGGATGAGGGCCAGCGCCGAGCTGCTCGGGGAGACGAAGAGGTCTCCCTGGCCGAGGAGAGCCCCTGCCATTGCACCGGCGGCCGCTGCGATCAGGCGGCGAGCGGCCAGCTCCGACTTCGACCATGGGAGGCCAGCGGCGAGCTGCGGAGGGAAGATCGAAACTCCGATGCTGTCGTCAACTGGAGGGTTGAGGAACGCGGCAATCCTGTCACCGACCAGCGGTCGACGTAAGCGCGCAGTCGCACCCCACACCCCTCCAAATGCAAGGGCAACGAGTACCAGCCTCATCTGAACGTCCTTGGCATCCGGGTGAGCCGAAGCGTTCGGTGGGTGATCACATATCCGGCGACGGTGGCGACGACACCGATCGCGATGACAACCCCACCAGTCGGAGTGCCGTAGAGGAGCCGAGCCTGAGGATTTGTCGCTGCTGTTAGGAGCAAGAGGGCCCAGGGCGCGACCAGTGCAACAAGTGCCGTCAAGCGCTGTTCCGTGATGGCGGCGGCGTGGGCCTCCCGGAGTCTGACCTCGTCAGCTACTGAATCGGCAAGCCCTCCGATGATTGCCCCCACCCGTGATCCACCAACCCGATGGGCAACGGCGATCGTGGCGACGACTCGGTCCGACAGCGGGTCGTCGATGGCTCCGGCCAATGCCCGTAGGGCATCCTCGAAGTCAGGTCCATTCAGTTCGTGTCCCCACCTGCCCAGCACGTCGCTCTCGCGGACAGCTGAGTTGAAGGCATCCCGAACCGAGGTTCCGGATCCCAGCTTGGCTCGTACTACGGCGAGGGCGTCTGGCCATGCTGTCGCGACCTTCTGCATTGACCGGGCGTGGTGTGCAGTTCTGATGACAGACGGGATGGCCGATGCGATCGCAGCCAGACCGAGCGCTGGAAACATGGCCCCTGTCGCCGCGAG
>JABDMN010000246.1 GCA_013001485.1 Acidimicrobiia bacterium | reverse complement strand
GACTCCGTTGGCGACCCGGACTTCCGGATCGACGCCTCTGAGCCCACCGACGACGAGCGCAGCCCGTTCAACCACGCCACCTTCCTGTCGGTGGATTCACCGGCCGGCGTCACCTGTGCTTACGACGCAGACGTGCACGGCGTGCGCTGTGACGTTGGCGAACTTGCGGCGGGAGACTCTGTGGTCGTCGACATCAACCTCGACCTTGGGCCGTTCGCCCTGGTTCGGGTGTGGAACCGTGGCTACACGTTCGCCGACGACGTCGAGACCAACATCGATCGCAACGACCAGGAGTCCCTCTGTGCGACCGTGCCGGGCGACGACGCCCTGGCTGCCGGCCTCGGCTGCAACTACGTCAAGAAGAACGAGACCGTGATCACTGCCATCGACCTTGCGGTCGACAAGAGCGTCGACAAGGACACGGCTGTTCGCGGTGACACGCTCACCTACACGGTGACTGCCACCAATAACGGTCCCTCGGGAACGCTGCTGGCTTCGCTCGTCGATGCACTTCCTGAGGGTGTGTCATTCGTCGAGGCACCAGGTTGTGACTACGACGCTGCCGCCCACACGGTGAGTTGTGGTGTCGCCAACTGGCTTCCCGATGAGTCGAAGACGTTCACCATCGTGGTGACCGTCGACGAGGACGCCATCGGGACCCAGGTCAACACGGTCACGGTGAGCCAGCAGGATCCCCGCGATGGGGCTCCGGTCGACGAGAACCCCGACAACGACTCGGCTTCGGCACAGACGGTGCTGGTCGAGCTCGAGGTTCTGGACGAGAAAGTCACCACGACAACCATCGAGACCCTGCCTCGCACGGGCGCCGACACCGGCAGCCTTGCGATCATCGGGTTCCTGCTGGTTGCCGGGGGTGCACTGGCGCTGATCGCGCTGCGGCGTCGTGATGATGAAGAAATCGGCTGAGCACGAGACCGCGAAACAGAGATACAATCGATAGAGGACTGCCGGGCTAGCCGGAGACGGTGGCAGTCTGTAACAGGTAGGAGATGTCGCTCCAGGCGACACGGGAAGGCATGGACATGAAGGCGACAAGACTCACCGCATTGCTCGGTGTTGCGGTACTTGTGCTGGCGGTCGCTCCGGCGGCGTCGGCCGAGACCGTTGAGACCGGCATCGATATGGTGCTCGTCAAGACCGTGGACAAGGCCGTGGCCTCTCCCGGCGAGACGCTCACCTACACCATCACGATCAGCCACGAGGGGCCGTCGAGCCCGCTGCAGGCTGCCGTGGTGGACACATTGCCCGCCGGGGTGACCTTTGCGTCGGCCTCGGCCGGTTGTACGGCTCTGGACGCCTCGACGGTCGAGTGCCTGACGGGACCCTGGCTTCCCTCGACGCTGACCTACACCATCACGGTGACGATCGATGAGGGCGCTTCCGGGACGCTGCTCAACACGGCGACCGTCGATCATCGCGATCCGCGTCCGGAGTTTCCGGACGACTCGGACCCGTCCAACAACACGGATACGGCCGAGACGGTGATTCCCGAGCCCGAGCTGGGCTCGATCGGCGACTTCGTCTGGCTCGACTCCAACGGTGACGGTGCGCAGGACGGCGGCGAGGCTGGCGTTTCCGGCATCACCGTGGACCTGTATGCCGCTGATGGCGTGACCAACCTGGGCAGCACAACGACCAACGGGTCGGGGCTGTACTCCTTCACCGACCTCGCGGCCGGCGACTACACAGTCGTGGTCGGCAGCCACCCCGCCGGGTACCTCCTCACCACTTCGGATTCGTATGACGTGACGCTGGCGGCAGGCCAGGCGTACCTCGACGCTGACTTCGGGTTTACTCCGCCGCCGGAAGAGCCCGTGATCGACCTCGAGGTCGTCAAGAGCGTCAGCCCTGCGGCTGTAACGGTCGGTGACTCGACGACGTTCACGGTGACCGTGACGAACCAGGGACCCGACGCCGCGACAGGAGTCGTGGTGACGGACACGCTTCCCTCGGGAGTGACGTTCGTCAGTTCCACTGCAGGCAGCGAATCTGGGGGAGTCATCACCGTGCCCGTAGGGGCTCTCGCAGTCGGCGCACAGTCCACTTTCTCTGTGACGGTGACCGTCGATGACGCCGGAGCTTTCACCAACGCCGCAGAGGTGACCGCAGCCGACCAGGACGACGTGGATTCCACGCCGGGTGACGGACAGGGTGACGACTACGACACCGCAACGGTGGAGGCAACCGAGGTCTTGGCCAACAACTCGATCGGCGACTTCGTGTGGCTCGATACCGACGGTGATGGCGTCCAGGATTCGGGAGAGCCCGGCATCGCTGGAGCTGTCGTGACGTTGACTGGCAGCCCGACGATTTCGACAACAACAGGCTCTGACGGGAAGTACCTCTTCTCGGCGCTCGACGACGGCACCTACAGCATCGCGATCGACGTCTCGTCGGTTGATGACGATTACTCGCTCACGACTGTTGGTACCTACACGATCAGCGTGAGCGGCGGGACGACCAACCTGACCGCTGACTTTGGCTTCGCCGAGGTGCTGCCGAAGACGGGGACCGACACGAGGCCGCTTGCCGTCCTCGGTGCGGTGTTGATCCTGTTTGGTGCGGCGCTGCTGACCGTTTCTCGGCGTGCTTCCAGCGTGATCTGAACCACACCGAATCGATCTGAGAAGGGGCGCCCGGTGTGGCGCCCCTCTCCGCGTTTGGGACTAGTCACCCCGCGACCCCACTCAATGTGTCTTGTTGGTGACTCTGAGTAGCCGTACCTTCTGTGGTGCATCGCCAATAGGCGGGCCAGGAAATTGCACACCATCACGGTTCGGGCAAGCAGGGGGAAAGGTGGGTGACCTGTTCCGGGGGCTTAGGCCCCCGGAACGGTCCACCACCAGGGGAAGAAGTAGGAAACTCAGAAGCGCCGGGTGGCTCCCGGCGCTTCTAACATTGCCGACCCCTCCCCGAGGACCAAACGAATGAAGCCCACGTACGAACCGAACTCCATCGAGGCCCGCTGGTATCCCGTGTGGGAGGAGTCGGGCGTCTTCAAGCCCGAGGTGAATCCGGACGGCGAGCCATTCACCATTTCCATTCCCCCGCCAAACGTCACTGGATCCCTGCACATGGGTCATGCCCTCAACCTGTCGATGCAGGACGTCATCATTCGCCGGCGTCGCATGCAGGGGTATGCCGCTCTGTGGGTTCCGGGCATGGACCACGCCGGCATCGCCACCCAGAACGTCGTGGAGCGTCAGTTGGCGGCCGAAGGCATCAGCCGCCACGACATCGGCCGAGATCGCTTCGTGGACGAGGTCTGGTCCTGGAAGGCCAAGTCGGGCAACCGCATCACTGAGCAGATCCGCACGCTGGGGATGTCGTGTGACTGGAGTCGGGAACGTTTCACCCTCGACGAGGGCCTGTCGACAGCGGTTCGTGAGGTGTTCGTGACCCTCTATGAGGAAGGCCTCATCTACCGCGGCAATCGGATCATCAACTGGTGCCCGCGCTGTCACACGGCCCTGTCTGACATCGAAGTCGAGCACCGCGACGAAGTCGGCGAGATGGTCCACATCGCCTACCCCTACACAGAAGGTGACGGGGCCATCGTTGTAGCCACGACTCGAGCCGAGACGATGCTCGGAGATGCCGCCGTCGCCGTGCACCCGTCTGATGAGCGCTACGCATCGGTGGTGGGCAAGACGGTCACGTTGCCGCTGCTCGGCCGCCAGATTCCGGTCATAGCCGACGACGGCGTCGACCCCGAGTTCGGAACTGGAGCGGTGAAGGTGACCCCGGCCCACGATCCGCTGGACTTCGAGATCGGCGAGCGCCACCGTCTCGAGCCCATCACGATCATGGATCAGGAAGCCCGAATCACCGACGAGGGTGGCCAGTTCGTCGGTCTCGAACGCTTCGACGCCCGCGAGGCGGTCAAGACAGCGCTTTCCGAAGCCGGTGCCCTGGTGACGATCGAAGAGCACGAGCACTCCGTAGGCCATTGCTCGAGGTGCTCGACAGTCATCGAGCCTCGACTGTCTCTGCAATGGTTCGTCAAGGTGAAGCCGTTGGTCGATCCAGCCATTGAAGCCGTCAAGTCTGACGAAGCCCGATTCCACCCCAAGCGGTGGGAGAAGAACTACTTCCACTGGATGGAGAACCTCCGCGACTGGTGTATCAGCCGTCAGCTCTGGTGGGGTCACCGGATCCCGGCGTGGTATTGCACGTGTGGCGAGGTCATCGTCTCGCGGGAAGACCCGGAGAAGTGCACCGCTTGTGACGCGACGGACCTGACTCCTGAAGAGGACGTGCTCGACACCTGGTTCTCGTCGGCCCTCTGGCCGTTCAGCACCCTCGGTTGGCCTGCGGAGACCGACGACGTCGACCGCCACTATCCGACGAGTGTGATGATCACCGGTTACGACATCATCTACTTCTGGGTCGCCAGGATGCTCAAGATGGGCATCCACTTCACCGGTCAGGTGCCGTTCCCCGACATCGTCATTCACGGTCTGGTGCGAGCCGGCGATGGCCGCAAGATGTCGAAGTCGCTGAACAATGCCGTTGACCCGCTGGAGCTTTCTGCCGAATACGGTGCCGACGCACTGCGGCTCAGCCTGATCCAGTCGGCAGCTCCGGGTCACGAGGTGCCGTTCGATGTGGAGTGGGTCGACGCTGCCCGGCGCTTTGGGAACAAGCTGTGGAACGCCCTCCGCTTCGCTGTGGAGCACATAGGCATCTCGGGAGTTCCTGCTTCTGGCGGCTACCCGGATGCCCCCGGAACGGTGGACGCCTGGATTCTGTCCCGCCTCCACGACGTCGTCGAGGAGTACGACGCCTCCATGGAGCGGTATCGCTTCAACGATGCCGTCGGGCTGTTGTACTCGTTCGCCTGGTCGGAGGTTTTCGACTGGTACCTCGAGATGGCCAAGGAATCACTCCGTGATGAGGCCACCGCCGAGACCACCCGTCAGACGCTCGGTGTTGTGCTTCGCGATCTCTTGAAGTTGTTCCACCCGGTGATTCCCTTCCTCACCGAGGAACTGTGGTCCGAACTGGTGGGCGAAGGCTTGATCGCCGGGTCGTCGTGGCCAGACCCGCCCTCCGTGGAGGGGCCCGAAGCGATGCCTGAGCTTCAGGACCTGGTGTCGGCCATCCGGCGCTTCCGCGCCGAACACGGGGTGTCACCCAAGCTTCCCCTCGACTTTGGCAGCGACGATCCCGTGCCCGACTGGTGGAAGGGCCAGCTTCGCTCGTTGGCAAACGCGACCATTACGGTGACCGCCAGCACCAAGGCGGCCGGCTATGCGACGATCGCAGCTGGCTCCATCAAGGCCTCCATCGCGCTCGCCGGCGTCATCGACGTCGATGCGGAGCGTCCCCGCTTGGAGAAGGCCATCGCCAAGGCCGAAGGTGTGGCGGCGAAGTCTCGGGCCAAACTCGACAACCCTTCTTTCCGCGACAAGGCGCCCGAAGCCGTCGTCGCCAAAGAGCAGGCCAAGCTGGATGAGATCGAATCGGATCTCGAGCGCTTGCGAGAACAGCTTGCGGAGCTCGGTTAGGTGGACCTGGACTGGAAGTCCCCGGATCGCGATTGGGCCCTCGGCTTCCTGGGGGAGCACATCGGGGAGGGGATCCGTCCCGGGCTCGCCCGCATGGCCGCGGTGGTCCAGCTCCTCGGCAACCCGGCTGAGGCCTACCCGGTCATCCACGTTGCCGGCACCAACGGGAAGACCACTACCAGCAGGATGATTGGGGCGCTCGCCGGCGCTCACGGCCTCGTGTCCGGCGTCTACACATCGCCTCATCTGCAACGTATCGAGGAACGTTTTGCCGTCGGGGGCCAGCCGATCCATCCCGATGGCTTTGTGCGAGCGGTCGCCGATGTGGCTGCGTTTACGACATTTGGTGTCGAGGAGGGTTCGCTCCAGCCGCCCACCTACTTCGAGCTCACCACGGCCGTTGCCATGCAGGCGTTCGCAGCTCACGGTGTCGGTTTGGGCGTGTTCGAGGTGGGGCTCGGGGGACGTCTCGACGCCACCAACGTCCTTGCTGCCGACGTGGCCGTCATCACCTCGATCGGCATAGACCACACCGAGTACCTGGGGGACACCATCGAGGCGATCGCAACAGAGAAGGCCGGCATCATCGACGGAGGAGTCGTCGTGACCGGGGATCTGTCTGCCGAAGCGATGGGCCCGGTGCGAGAACGTGTCGAAGAGACTGGCGCCTCGTGGCGACAGTGGGGCACGGACTTCGCCGTCAGCGACGCCAGACGGGACCACGACGGCTGGACGGTGGACATCGATGGTCAGTACGCCGACTACCGCGGTATTCCCTTACGACTGCTTGGTCGTCACCAGGTGGACAACTTCGCCGTGGCGGTGGCGGCGTTCGAGGGATTCCTGGGCCGAGCTCTGGACGACGAAGCGGTGCAGACAGCCGCCCAGACCGTGACCTCCCCCGGGCGATTCGAGGTGGTGTCCTCCCGCCCGAGCGTCGTCATCGATGGCGCCCACAACGTGAGTGGGTTCGAGGCCTTGGCCACCACGCTTGCGGACCATCCCATCTCGCGGTGGACGCTGGTGGTGGGAGCCCGCGGGTTGCGCAACGTCGCCGAGATGGTGGCGCCGTTGCGGGGTCTGGTCGAACAGGCAGTGGCGTGCGCACCTGTCGATCCTGCTGCGATACCCGCGAGTGAGACGGCTGCGGCAGTTCACCAGGAGCTGGAGGTCCCGGTCGAGGCGGCGGAATCGGTGGCCGAGGCGGTCGACGCTGCTGTCGCTGCAAGCTCGGCGTCCGGCGGTGTGATCATCGCCGGATCCTTGTACGTCGCCGGGGAGGCACGTGATCACCTCGTCGGACAAGACGGTCCGCAGGCCGACGTGTGGGCCCCACCTGCAGGCTGGGACGACGAATACGCGGACGAAGATGACGATGAGGACGAAGACGGGGACTACTTCGGGTTCGACGGTGGGTTCGACGACACCTAGCATCCCGGCCTCTATGGCTACAGAAAACACATTCGTCATGGTCAAGCCCGATGGGGTCCGCCGCGGACTTGTCGGGGAGGTCGTCTCTCGCTTTGAGCGCAAGGGCTTCACCCTCGAGAAGATGCGCATGCTCACGATCGATGAGGACCTCGCCGGCCGGCACTATGCCGAACACACGGAGAAGCCCTTCTTCGGCGACCTGGTTGCATTCATCACCAGTGGTCCGGTCGTCGCCATGGAATGGTCTGGAGAAAACGCCATTTCGGTGGCTCGGACGATCATGGGAGCAACCAACCCATCCGAGGCATCTCCCGGCACTCTCCGCGGGGATTTCGGTTCGATCATCACTGAGAACATCGTGCATGGCTCGGACGGCCTGGAGAGCGCCGCTCGCGAGCTCGGCCTCTTCTTCGGCTGACCTGCTGACCGCCTGGGCAGCGGGCCACGCACCGCCGCTACACTGGCTCGCCTTCCGGTACCGTCCCCTATCTTCGCTCGACTATGGCAGGCATTTTCACCGGTGAGCTCATGGGCGGTCGCGACATGGCGATCGACCTGGGCACCGCAAACACCCTCGTCTTTGTGCGAGGCCAGGGCATCGTTCTGAACGAGCCTTCTGTCGTCGCGATCAACACGCGTGACAACAGGCCGCTCGAGGTTGGCATGGACGCCAAGCGAATGATCGGCCGCACCCCTTCGTACATCCAGGCAATCAGGCCTCTTCGTCATGGTGTGATCGCCGATTTCGACATCACCGAGAAGATGCTGCGCTATTTCATCGAGCGGACCGCTCCTCGGCGTTTTGCCGCCCGTCCCCGCATCGTCATCTGTGTCCCCTCAGGCATCACCCCCGTCGAGCGACGAGCAGTCGAGGAGGCCGCCTATCACGCCGGCGCTCGCCGGGCGTACACCATCGAGGAGCCGATGGCGGCTGCGATTGGTGTCGGTCTACCTGTCCACGAGCCTTCCGGTTCGATGGTCGTCGACATCGGTGGTGGCACGACAGAAGTCGCCGTCATCTCTCTGGGAGGCATCGTCGTCTCGAAGTCGGTGCGCATCGGCGGCGACGAGCTGGACGAATCGATCATCAACTGGGTCAAGAAGGAGTACAGCCTGATGCTTGGCGAACGGACCGCCGAGCAGGTGAAGATGGCGATCGGATCGGCATGGCCGTATGCCGACGAGCCGGCGGCAGAGGTACGCGGTCGAGATCTCATCACCGGGCTGCCCAAGACCGTGGTCCTCTCCGCAGCGGAGATGCGCGAGGCGATCGAGGAGCCGGTTCAGGCAGTCGTGGACGCGGTCAAGTTCACTCTGGACAAAACACCCCCCGAGCTGGCGGCCGACATCATGGAGCGCGGCATCGTCATCACGGGCGGCGGCGCACTCTTGCGCGGCCTCGACATTCGCATCGCCAACGAGACCGGCATGCCGATCATCACGGCGGACCGACCTCTCACGTCAGTCGTACTTGGTTCTGGAGCCTGTCTCGAGGAGTTCGACATACTCCACGTCGTGCTCTCTTCGAGCGGCCGGCGTTGATGCGAGGGCCCCGGCCCCGCCGAGGCTGACATGTTCCCGCTCCGACGCTTCGAGCGGTCGACCACCCTCTTCGTTGGGTTGCTCGTGGTTTCGCTCGTGCTGGCCACTCTCGACGTCAGCTCGCAGGGGCGTGCAGCCTCCGACACGTTGCGTCAGGGCGCACAGGCTGTGTTCAGTCCGGTGCTCAAGACCGTCGACTGGGTCACGCGGCCCATCGTCGGATTCATCGATGGCCTGTCCAACCTTGCATTTCTCCGCTCGGAGAACGAGCGACTGACCGACCGACTGCGAGAACTCGAGCGTGAACAGGCCGACATCGAAGCGCTGAAGGCCAAGATCGCCGATCTGCAAGACATCCTCGATCTCGAGCCGCCCGCGGAGCTGGCCTCGGTCACAGCCCGCATCTTCGCCACCTCAACATCCGACTTCGACTTCGTGCGGTTCATCGACAAGGGCACCGACGATGGCATCGTCGTCGGGCAGCCGGTTGTGTCTGAACAGGGTCTGGTTGGGCGGGTGGTGCTGGTCGATTC
>JABDMN010000139.1 GCA_013001485.1 Acidimicrobiia bacterium | reverse complement strand
TCGTGGGAGACCTGAATGCGACTCCCTGGTCGCACACGGTCCGATCGCTCCAGGATGACGCCGAGCTGCGCAACTCGCTGCAGGGCTACGGATTCCAGCCCACCTGGCATGCCGACTGGCGCCTGTTCTCGATCCCCATCGACCACGTATTGATGTCGCAGGACCTGACGACGGTGAGTCGCAAGACGGGACCGGCCAACGGATCGGACCATCTCCCGGTCACGGTGACGATCAGCCCTGTCGCCTGACGGCCCGAATCGCGCAAACGACCCGAACTGCTCAACAGCACAGGGTGGCCGGGGAAGCATCTACTCTCCCCCGCATGCTCCACGACTACACCACCACGACGCCTGAGCGCGTCACAAACTCGACCGACCAAGCGATCGCAACGGCGACCGGCATCGTCGACAATCTCGTCGCCGCACCGACCCGATCCTGGGAGACGACGATGGCGCCGCTCGATGAGGTCGCTGCCGTTGTCAGCAATGCGTACGGGCTCGGCCCCTTTCTCGGCCAAGCGCACCCCGACTCGGACGTGCGAGACGCTGCCGTGGCGGCCGAGGAGAAACTCTCCAAGTTCGGATCAGACCTCGTCTTTCGCACCGACCTGTACGAAGCCGTTCAGGCCTACGCAGCCACCGACGACGCGGCGGCTCTCAGCGGCACCAGAGCAAGGCTGGTCGAACATTGGCTCCGTGACTTCCGGCGCGCCGGCCATGGCCTGCCGGAGGAGAAGCGGTCCCGGCTTCAGGAGCTGCAGAACCGCCTCATCGAGCTCCAGGTGGCATTCGCCCGGAACCTCGCCGAGAACAAGGACCACGTAGACGTCACCCGTGCCCAGCTCTTCGGAACCACCGAGGACTACATCAGCCGACTGTCCCCGGGACAGGATGAGGGCACCTTCCGGGTTTCGATGGACTACCCCGATTACATCCCCTTCATGGAGCGCGCCGAGGACCGCGACATGCGCAGCCGTCTCCAGCACACGTTCTGGAACAAGGCGGCCGGGGAGAATCGCCCGCTGCTCGAAGAGGCGATCACGATTCGCGACGAGATGGCCGCAATCCTGGGCGCCGCCACCTGGGCTCACCATGTCATGGAGCTGAAGATGGCCAAGAACCCAGAGGCCGTAGACGAGTTCTACGACGGAATCATCCCGGGGCTCACCAAGCTTCGTGACGCCGAGCTGGAGGTGCAGCGAGGGCTGCTGGAGGCCGACCATCCCGGCGAGACGCTGGCCACCTGGGACACGACGTTCTACAACGATCAGCAGAAACGGACCGATTACGGCGTCGACGCGACCGAGGTCGCCAAGTACTTCCCGCTCGAGGAGACGATCCGCGGGATGTTCGACGTCACGGGTGATGTGCTCGGGCTCGACTACCGCAAGATCGAAGACACCAAGGCCTGGCATCCGGACGTGCTGCTGTACGAGATCTCAGACAGAGCCAGCGGTGAGCCGATCGCCTATTTCTACGCAGACCTGTTCCCCCGTGAGGGCAAGTTCTCGCACGCTGCGGCGTTTCCCGTGGTCTACGGACGAGAGACTCCTGACGGCTACGTCAAGCCTGTGTCGGCGATCCTCGCCAACTTCACCAAGCCGACCGACGACGGCCCCTCGCTGCTCAAGCATTCCGAGGCTCTGACGCTGTGGCATGAGTTCGGCCACATCCTCCACTTCTGCCTCACCGAGGTCGACCTCGTCCGCTTCTCCGGTTACGACACCGAGTGGGACTTCGTCGAGGCGCCATCGCAGATCATGGAGTGGTGGATGTGGCAGCCCGAGGTCCTGCAGCGGTTCGCCCGCCACTACGAAACCGGTGAGGCGATCCCCATCGAGCTGGTAGAGAAGATGGTCGCTGCTCGCGATCTGAACAACGGCATGTTCAACATGCGTCAGGTGATGCTGGGCCAGCTCGACCTGGCGATGCATGCAGTCACCGGCGAGAAGGACCTGGACGTCATCAATCGCGAGGCGAACAACTACACCGGGCTGCCGTTCTACGAAGGCACCTTCTTCCCTGCCGGCTTCGGGCACTTGATGGGTGGCTACGACGCCGGCTACTACGGCTATCTGTGGTCAAAGGTGTACGGCGACGACATGTTTTCGGTGTTCCAGGCGGAGGGAATCACCAGCCCCGACGTTGGCAAGCGGTATCGCGAGGAGGTGCTCGCAATGGGCCACGCCCGTGATGCCATCGATCACCTCCGGGCCTTCCTCGGTCGTGAGCCCAACGGAGACGCATTCCTCGCCAACCTCGGAATCGGTTAGCGCCTCGGTCTCCGACCGAGGTCGCCGGTCGCCCGTCGCCGGTCGATTAGCGGTTTTCGACTGACACCTTCAGGCTGATGTTGCCTGCCTGCTCGAAGGTGACTGTGAGGTCGACCTCTTCGCCTTCCACCAGGGGTTCGACAAGCTGCATGCACATCACGTGAAGGCCGCCTGGTTCGAGAATCAGCGTGCCGTCGGTGGCAGTGAGCTGCCCGGTGTCGGCCGGGCGCATCGTCATCAATCCGTCCTGCATCTGCGAGATGTGAAGCTCGGTCCGGCCACAAGCCGATGAATCGGCGGCGATCAGGGTGTCGCCGTCCTCGACGTCGGCGATGAAGTAGAACGCTGCATTCTCGGCAGTCGGCGGCGAGGGGCGAGCCCACACGTCGTCGATAGACGCTCCCCCGCTGCCGCACCCCGCAAGGGTCGTTGCGGCAACGATCACCATGGCGCCAATGGTCCTCTTCATCCGAGCAGCTCCTTCAAGTCGGGCGCCAGCGCTTCGGCACCGATCTCGGGCGAGTACACGACCCTCAGTGCACCCGTTGGATCGATCGCCATCAGCGTGGCGGTGTGGTCGACGACGTACCCGGTCTCGACGTCGCCTTCGTTGGCCCGATAGAAGACGCCATAGAGCGCCGCGATCCGGGCGATTTCGTCGGGGTCACCGCCGAGACCCAGGAAGGTCTCGTCGAAGTGCCCCATGTAGTCATCGAGCACCTCGGGAGTGTCCCGTTCGGGGTCGACGGTGATCATCATCAGCTGGACCCGCTCTGCGTCGGAGCCGATCCGATCCAGCGCCTTGGCGACGTTGGACAGAGTGAGGGGGCACACATCCGGACAGTGCGTGTACCCGAAATAGAGAAGAACGACATCGCCCCCAAAGTCCCGAGGCGAGACTTGGTCCCCGTTGTGAGTAGTGAGGGTGAATTCGGGAGCCGGTTGGGGTGACTGCAGCACCGTTCCGGCGTACAGGTGAGGGCGAAGTTGGCGAGCCACGGCAAACCCGGCAGCCCCAACGACCACGATCGCCACAACGGCGATGAGCAACCGCCTCACGAGATGAGCAACCGCCTCATGGGTAACACAGGAAGAGGTGGGCGGCTTCGTAAGCGAGCGAGGCGACTCCGCTGGAGTTGCGGAGCTCCTGGGCCAGGACGTCGACGTGCCGGACGACGCGGTCGTCGGTTCCGGCGAGGGTGGCGTAGCGATAGTCGCCCCTGATCACACCCCAGCCATCGACAAGAACGAACGTCGGGTCGAAGCGGAAAGTGCCGTCGGAACGCGTCTCGTAGAACGCTCCGAATCCGGCCCCGATGACTGTCTTGGCGAGCGCCGGGTCGGCGACCGCCCAGCGCCAGATGTCGCCATCGGCGCCAGAAGCTTCGGCCGCCTCGGCAAGGGCCGGGACCTCGTCGGCGCCAAAAGACACCGTGACCAGCCGGAACTCCGTATCGCCGAGATCGACCTCGTCGGCTACTCGTTCGCGAACCGCGGCCATGGTCCGGTTGATTTCGGCGCACTCATCGCCACAGCCGGCCCAGGCAAACGTGTACAACGTGACGGATCCCCTGGTGTCCTCGCTGGTCAGGATCGCACCGTTCTGATCGGTGAGCGCAAACCCGGGAGCGAGTTGCATCCGGGGCAACACCTGGATCGGCTCGAAGATCGCAAACGCCATCACGGCAACGAGCAGCACTCCGACGACGGCAGCCACCCACCGCGCCCAACGGGGCACCAATCTGGCAGGCATAGAATCCGCCGGCTGATGAGACCCTTCGCCGCCACCATCGCCATCATCGCCATTGCCGGTTGCTCGTTCCCCGGAGCCACCATCGAGGACGGGCCTGGCCTGATCGGAACGTACGTCGTCAACGGCGTCGACCCCGGCGGTATCGACTACTCGGGAACGGTCGTCATCAACGCCGCCGCGGACGACCCCAACCGGGTGACCATCGAGTGGATCGTCACTGGCGCCGTCCAAACCGGCGAGGGCGTCATCACCGGCGACAGCCTCGACGTGGAGTGGCGCACCCTCAGCGGCTCCCAGGCCGACGCCACCGGTACTGCCACCTACAC
>JABDMN010000124.1 GCA_013001485.1 Acidimicrobiia bacterium | reverse complement strand
GTTTGAAGCCATCTCCCGAGCCGGCCAAACCCTCGAGCAGGTGTGGCGCGGGATCCAGCATGGCGACATCATGGGAACGGATGCCCTCGGCGCCGCCCTGGAGGGGCTCTCCTCCGTGCTCACCGATGCTGTGGAAGCCGACCCCGAGGACGGGACCCCCACCCTCAACGCTGCCCACAGCGAACTCAACAAGGTTCTTGCCGAGGAGCCGGACGCTTCCGAGGACATCGACTCTGCCCCAATCGAGGGCGAGGGCGACCGACGAAACGGGACTCCCGCCAACCTGGGTGGTCTGCTCAGTGCCCTCGAGGACTGGGCGACTGCCGACAGCATCCTCGTCAACGCTGGAACGTTGTACCGGCTCATCAACGAGTCGACGGCTCTGCGCATCCACGCCGATGCACTGGTCGGCACCGAATCGTCCCCGGAGGTCGAGCGGCTCTCCACCACCGCTCGCTCGGTCCAGATGGGAGCCATCGAGCTCGCGTCTGTGCCCCTCACCGAGATCACCAACACCCTTCCGCAGCTGGTTCGATACCTCGCCAAGAAGACCGAGAAGGGCATTCGCTTCGAGCTGGTCGGTGACGACCTTGCCGTCGACCGGCAGGTCCTCGAGCGCGTTTCGGATCCCATCCGCCAGCTGCTCGTGAACTCCATCCAGCACGGAGTCGAGCACATGGCCGTTCGGGAGGAGGCAGGCAAGCTGCCCACCGCGACCATTGCGGTGCGCGCCTCTGTCAAGGACAACCAGCTGGAAGTAACGGTGTCCGACGACGGCGCCGGCATCGACTGGGAAGCTGTTGAGTACGTCGGGCGAGCCGATGGATTCCTCGAGGGCAGCGACCCCGCCACACCCGAGCAGCTCCGAGCCCTTCTCTTCGAGCCCGGATTCACGACGGTCCAGACACCGACCGAGTTGGTTGGAGAGGGCGACGGCCTCGCCGATGTCGTCAAGGCCATCGAGTCCCTGAATGGGAGCCTTCACTTCGAGTCGAGCGAGATGGGCACCACGGTCACCTTCCGCGTCCCCACCTCCCGAGCCCTGCAGCGAGCTCTCATCGTCAGAACTGGTTCACAACAGTGGGGGATTCCCGAGGCCGCCGTACTCGACGTACTTCCCATGTCCGAGGTCGAGATCCTCGAAGACAAAGACCGTTCCGAGATGCTGTGGCGCGAGCACCGCATCGTTCTCACCAGCCTCGGTGACCTGATCGGGCATCCCGGCCACAAGGACAACGTGGTCATCATGTTGTCGAGCCGTTCGGGCCCAGTCGCGGTCTGTGTTCCCGAGGTTGTCGAGTCACGTGACGTTGCCGCCAAGGAACTCGGCCCGCTTCTCCAGGGCCCCAGTCACCTCACCGGTGCCGCTTTGCTCGGCTCCGACCGAGTCGTTCTCCTCGTCGACGCTGCTCGCCTCGCCGAACAGGCCCGAGCGTTCCCCGAAGGGGGCAGCGAGCGTGCTCAGGTGCTCGTCGTGGACGACAGTCAGGGAGCCCGTGAGGTAGTCGCCGGCGTGCTGTCCAGTGCAGGCTTCTCGACGATCAAGGCATCCGACGCCGCCGAAGCGCTCACAGCTCTTGCCGACAAGATCATCGACGCCGTGGTCGTCGACTACGCCATGCCCGGTAGCGACGGCATCACGCTCATCGAACAGATCCGACAGTCGTTTGGTCGTATCCCGGTCGTCATGCTGTCGGGTGTCGCCACCGCCGACGACCAACAGCGTGCCGTAGAAGCCGGCGCCGACGCCTACTACGACAAATCAGATTTCAGAGAGGGAGTCCTCGCCGACACATTGCGGTCGTTGGTGGCTTCCCGTGGCACGGAGGAAACACCATGAAAGTGCTCGTCGCCGACGATTCGCCGGTCCTTCGGGCCGCGGTCACAAAGCTCGTAGAGGGTGCCGGGTTTGAAGTCGTGAGCGCCGTTGACGGCGTGGAGGCCATCACCCGGTTCTACGAGGAGAAGCCCGACCTCGTGCTCCTCGACGTCCAGATGCCAAAACTGACCGGTTACGTCGTCTGTCGCCTGATCAAAGAGGATCCGGCGGTGGCACACATTCCGGTGCTCATCCTCACCGTGCGGGATTCTGAAGAGGACCGCTACTGGGGCCGCCAGTCGGGCGCCGACGGCTACCTCACCAAAGAGATGCTCGGTGACGGACTCGTCACCCACATCAAGCAGACCCTGGCGGCCAGGGCGCTGACTGAGCTCAACCGGGGCCAGTTCCTCGAGCAGCCGGTGCTCGGCGAGTCCGATGTGCTCACAAGGGTGTGCGAGATGCTCGACCGCAAGCTCTTCGAGGCGACGGTCGTCAACGAGCTCACAGCCGTCGGTACCGAGGCAATGGGTCTTCGCGACACCGTCAACAACGTCTTGGAGAGTTTGCGCCACCTGGTTGCCTTCGATGCGGGTGCAATCGTGCTCGCCGGCGATTACCGCATGTATCTGCGCTCAGAGGTGCCGTTGTCTGCTGAGGAGTTGTCAGGTCTCTATGACCTCGTCGCCCGTCAGTTCGGTGCTGCTATCAGCCGCGAAGTCGATCCTGGTGATCTCTCCGTCTTCCTCCTCGGAGCAGACCCGGACCCGACGGCACCGGCTGACCGTGAGTGGTCATCGTTCTACGCCGTCCCGCTGCGCTTGCGCGGGGAGACGGTCGGGATGCTGGTGCTGGCGGCTCGACGCAGCGGGGCATTCCCTGAAGGTGTCTACCGGACGATGCGCACGCTCGAGCCTGCGGTGGCTGCAGTGGTCGATTCCGCCGTCCGCTACCAGGAGTCCATGATGCGCGAGGCATCGTCGAACCTGAGCGCGCTGTCGGGGAACTGACCACAGTCTGCTGGCTGTAGGCCGAACTACACCGGTGTAATCGGTCCGTATAATCGGGCGCTCATGCCTGCGCTCCTCGAGGATCTCAACCCCACCCAGCGGCAAGCTGTCGCGCACGGCGAAGGGCCGCTTCTCGTGGTCGCCGGCGCGGGATCGGGCAAGACCCGGGTCCTCACCAGACGGGTTGCCCACCTCATCCAGGATCTCGGGGTCTCGCCGCACGAGATCCTTGCCATCACCTTCACCAACAAGGCGGCGGCCGAGATGAAGGAGCGGGTCGGCGCCCTCGTCGGAGGAGTGATCGACAGCATGTGGGTGTCGACTTTCCATTCGGCCTGTGCCCGTCTACTCAGGCGGGAGGCGCCTCGATTGGGGTATCGGTCGTCCTTCTCGATCTACGACTCGGCGGACTCTCTTCGACTCATTCGCTACGTCGTGCGTGACCTCGATCTCGACCCGAAGCGGTTTCCTCCGAAGTCGCTGCGGGCGGTCATCTCGAACGCCAAGAACGACCTCATCGACTACGAGACCTATTCCGACTCGGACACCGGCTTCTATCACGAGAAAGTCTCAGATGTGTACCGGCTGTATCAGCAGCGATTGCTGGAGGCGTCGGCGATGGACTTCGATGATCTGTTGATGCTGGCGGTTGACGTGATGCGAGTGTTCCCGGATGTCGCCGAGCAGTATCAGCGGCGCTTCCGTCACGTCCTCGTGGACGAGTACCAGGACACCAACCATGCCCAGTACGTGCTGGTGAACCTCCTCGCCGAGAGGCACCGCAACGTGTGCGTGGTCGGCGACTCAGACCAATCGATTTACGCCTTCCGCGGCGCCGACGTGAGAAACATCCTGCAGTTCGAGCGCGACTACCCCGACTGCAGCGTCGTCACGCTGGAGCAGAACTACCGCTCGACCCAGACGATCCTCGACGCGGCCAATGCCGTCATCTCCAACAACACCGGCCGCCGTCCGAAGCGGCTGTGGACCGACGCCGGCGAGGGCAACAAGATCGTCACCTACGAGGCTGAGGACGAGCAGGACGAAGCCGCGTTCGTGGCCGAGACGATTCAGGATCTCGAGGTAGACGGAGTGCGCCCACGCGACGTGGCTGTCTTCTATCGCACCAATGCCCAATCCCGTGTCATCGAGGAGATGTTCGTGAAGTTCGGGATCGGGTACCAAGTCGTTGGCGGGCTGAAGTACTACGACCGCAAGGAGGTCAAGGACACCCTCGCCTACCTGCAGGCGGTCAACAATCCGGCTGATCAGGTTGCCGTGAAGCGGATCGTCAACACTCCGAAGCGGGGGATCGGCGACACGTCGATCGGTCATGTCGACCGGTTCGCTGAAGCTGAGGGCATCACGTTCTGGGAGGCGCTGCGGCGAGCCGACGAGAATTCACGTCTCTCGGCTCGAGCCCAGAAGCTGATCGCCGAGTTCGTTGCACTCATCGACTATCTGTCGACCCGGTCCGAAGGAGGTCCGCAGACAGCGGTGCGCGCCGTTCTGGACGACACCGGGTACCTCGACATGATTCGATCCGAGCGGACGATCGAGGCGATGGGCCGAGAGGAGAACCTCGAGGAGCTGGTCTCGGCGGCTGCAGATTTCGAGGAGCACCCGCCACCGTCGATCTCGCCCGCCGACTGGGAGGAGTTGTCCGGACGAGAGCGTCTCCAGGCCTTCCTCGAATCGATCTCGTTGGTCTCAGACGTGGACGCGCTCGAGGACGGGCCATCTGGAGTCACTCTCATGACTCTGCACAACGCCAAGGGCCTCGAGTATCCCGTCGTGTTCATCACCGGGCTTGAGGACGGGGTCTTCCCCCACATGAGGGCTCTCGGCGACCCGCACGAGCTCGAGGAGGAGCGTCGGCTTTGCTACGTCGGGCTCACCCGGGCCGAGGAGCGCCTGTTCCTGACTCGAGCGTGGAGCCGGATGCTGTGGGGTGGAACCAACTACAACCCGCCGTCGCGGTTCCTTGGAGAGCTCCCTGAGCCTCTGCTCGAAGCTGCGACCCGAAGTCGCAAGTCGGCCGAGAAGCGCAGCGACCGTGCCGGCGGCGTCACGGGGGACCAGATAGCCATCGGTGACAGGGTGCGCCACGACCACTGGGGAGTGGGGACGGTGGCCACGGTCACGGGCGACGGCGACAGGGCCGAGGCGGTCGTCCAGTTCGATGGTCCCGGGCAGAAGCGGCTCCTCCTCGCCTGGGCACCCCTGGAAAAGGTCTGAAGCCTGGCCTGTTTTGGGCCGATGCACGGACGAGACCATCCGATCGCGGTACATTGTGACTAGTGCGAGATGCGCGGTGCGGGGGTTTCGCGTACAGGGGAGCTGAGAGAATCGTGGCGAAGATGCGCCGACTGACGTTGTTGGCGGTAATGATGCTGCTGGTCGCGTCCTCGAGCCCATCCTTCGGTGCTGCTTCAGAGATAGGTGTCATCGCCAACGCTCTCGAGCCGACCAGGACTTCGATCCCGCGGATTGCCACCTCCGAGCCATCGATCATCCGTGACTCGTCGACATCTTCGACGGGAGCGATCCCGATGACCGCAACGATCGGCACCCCATCTCGAAGGACTCTTCCCCCTTTGCGCTCAGCGCCAATCCGGCCACCGGTTGACCCCAAAGAGCCAACCGAGACGGTCGAATCCGTCGAACAGCGGACGTACTCGGCCGACGTCGGCGCTGCGGTTGCTGACGTCCAGGTCGGGTTGAACGCCCTCTTCTCGCTCCAGGGTCTCGACTCAACCGCCCAGATCTCACTATCCCCGGGAACCGGTACTGCCGTGATGCTCTTTGTCGAGCAAGACGAAGAAGTTGTTGCGGTGGTGTCGCTCTCAGCTCGCGACGATGGTTCGACAATCGCGGCCACCTGGACCGACCGATAGGCCAGGTTGGGTCGGCGGTAAGCTGGTTCGGTGCCAGCTCGCGTCCTCATTGCCAAGCCCGGTCTCGACGGTCATGACCGCGGGGCCAAGGTCGTGGCGAGAGCCCTTCGCGACGCGGGGTGTGAGGTGATCTACTCGGGTCTGCACCAGACGCCCGAACAGATCGTCGAAACCGCGATCCAGGAGGACGTCGACGGCATCGGCCTCTCCGTCCTCTCTGGCGCCCACATGACGCTGTTCCCGCGGGTGGTCGAGCTTCTCGCCGGACGCGAGGCAAGCGACATCATTGTGTTTGGCGGGGGCATCATCCCGGACGCCGACATTGCCGAGCTGAAGCAGATGGGGTTGGCGGCGATCTTCACCCCCGGAACCTCGCTCGACGAGATCACGTCCTGGGTTCACGAGCATCTCCCATCCGACTGAGAGGAACACGTGAAGATTCACGAATACCAGGCCAAGCAGCTGATGGCCGCCCGTGGCATCCCCGTCCCCCAGGGCCGCCCGGCGCAGACCGTCTCCGAGGCGGTTGCGGCGGTTCGCCCGCTCATCGA
Organism: Acidimicrobiia bacterium; assembly: GCA_013001485.1. GTDB lineage: Bacteria > Actinomycetota > Acidimicrobiia > Spongiisociales > UBA5794 > JABDIW01. The sequence goes on along the minus strand of JABDMN010000124.1, from coordinate 4,630 downwards.
GGACTCGGGGAACCCCGTTGTCGTCGTCAAGTCGCAGATCCACGCCGGCGGACGGGGCAAGGGCCGATTCAAGGAACACCCGGATCTCGGTGGAGTCGTGGTGGTCACCGACGGAATCGACGGTGGCATTTCCGCAGCTGAAGACGCCGTGCGCTCCGTGGCTTCGAAGATGCTCGGTTCGACGCTCGTCACCATTCAGACCGGTGCTGAGGGCAAAGTGGTGAACCGGCTCTACGTAGAACAGGGCATCGACATCGATCGCGAGCTGTATCTGTCGGTACTCCTCGACCGGTCGACCTCGCAGGCGTTGCTCATGGGTTCCACCGAAGGAGGCACCGAGATTGAAGAGGTCGCCGCCGAGACGCCTGAGAAGATCCTGCGTGAGTACGTCGATCCCGCCCATGGTCTCCTGAGCTTTCAGGCAGCGCGCATGGCCCGTGGCCTCGGCCTCGAAGGTGACGCCGTGCGCAACGCGACCTCGTTCTTCCTGTCGCTCGCCCAGGCCTACATGGATTGGGATGCCGACCTCATCGAGATCAACCCGCTCGTTGTCACGACGGATGGGGCCGTGATGGCCCTCGACGGCAAGATGGGTTTCGAGGCCAACGCACTCTTCCGGCATCCGGACATCGCCGAAATGCGAGACGAGTCTGAGGAGGATCCAGCCGAGGTCGAGGCAGCTGAGTTCGACCTGTCGTTCATCAAGCTCGATGGCACCATCGGGTGCATGGTCAACGGTGCCGGACTCGCCATGGCCACGATGGACATCATCAAGTACGTCGGTGGCGAACCTGCCAACTTCCTTGACGTCGGTGGCGGCGCAACTGCAGACAAGGTCACAGCCGCGTTCAAGATCATCACCAGGGACCCCAATGTGAAGGGGATCTTCGTGAACATCTTTGGGGGGATCATGCGGTGCGACACCATCGCCGAGGGAGTCATCGAGGCGGTCAAGGAGGTGGGTCTCGAAGTCCCTCTCGTGGTCAGGCTCGAAGGAACCAACGTCGAGGAAGGCAAGCGCATCCTCGACGAGTCCGGCATCAACATCGTTGCTGCGGCAGACATGAAGGATGGGGCCGAGCGGATCATGGAGCTGACGTCATGAGCGTGCTCGTCAACAAGGACACGAAAGTCATCGTTCAGGGGATGGGCCGCACCGGCAGGTTCCACACCGACAAGGCCATCGCCTACGGCACAAACATGGTCGGCGCAGTCCACCCGTCGAAGGCAAACACCGTCGAACGCTTCGAGGGTGAAACCGATCACTCGGGCGTGCCGGGACGCGAGGACCGCTACCAGGCCGATCTACCGATCTTTGCCTCCGTGGCGGAAGCGGTAGCCGAGACAGGTGCCACGGCCAGTGTCGTGTACGTGCCTCCGCCGTTCGCAGCGGACGCCATCATGGAGGGCGTCGATGCTGGCCTCGACCTGGTGGTCGCCATCACCGAAGGAATCCCGGTCAGCGACATGATCCATGCCAAGCGCTTCATCTCGGACCACTCGACACGCCTTGTCGGGCCTAACTGCCCAGGGGTGATCACGCCCGGCGAGTGCAAAATCGGGATCATGCCGGGCTACATCCACCAGCCGGGCAAGGTCGGGGTCGTCAGCCGGTCGGGGACGCTCACCTACGAGGCGGTTTATCAGCTCACCCAGCTGGGGCTTGGCCAGACGACGGCGATCGGGATCGGTGGCGACCCGGTGAACGGGACCAACTTCATCGATTGTCTGTCGCTGTTCAATGATGATCCGGCTACTGAGGGCGTGATCATGATTGGAGAGATCGGTGGCACGGCTGAGGAGGAAGCCGCCGATTGGATCAAGGAACACATGACCAAGCCGGTGGCCGGGTTCATCGCCGGAACCACGGCTCCTCCCGGCAAACGCATGGGCCACGCCGGCGCAATCATCTCCGGTGGCATGGGGACCGCTGCGGCCAAGATCGATGCGCTATCAGCAGCTGGAGTGGTTATCGCTCCTACTCCAACCGATCTCGGCTCGGCGATGGTCGAGGCGCTCGACTCCTGAACGCTCGCCGACTCTTCGTCGCGACGGTGGCTGCCGTTCTCCTCGTCGCGGGTTGCGGAGGCGAGGCCGAACCGGATGCACCATCGACCACCACTTCGGCCCCGACGACCACAGTCGCCACAACCACAGAGCCGACCACGACCACACAGCCCACGACTACGACGGAAGCGCCCACGACGACGTTGGCGCCGACTACGACAGTCGCCGAGCGGCTCGAGACCGTGACCCTCCCCGGTGCCGGCGACACGGTCCGGCGCTACGTCCTCTACGTGCCAGCTTCGGTTCGGGCGGTTCCCGCTCTGGTCGTCGATCTGCATGGCTTCACGTCATCGTCAGCAGAACAGGATCTCCTCAGCGGGATGCGTGATCTCGCCGCCATCGAGGGATTCGTCGTGGCACAGCCGCAGGGTCGAGGCGGCTTGCTGGCCTTCTGGGACAGCGGTCCGGGGAGCGACGACGTCAGCTTCCTCCGTGATGTGATCGCCGATGCCGTAGACCGTTCCGGTGCCGATCCAGACCGCGTCTACGTCACGGGAATGTCGAATGGTGGCGGTATGGCCGACCGAATGGCGTGCGACGCCAGCGATGTCGTCACGGCGGTCGGCACTGTTGCCGGCGCGTACTCGTATCCGGCGCCATGTGACCCTGAGCGGCCGGTTCCAATTGTGGCTTTCCACGGGACAGCCGATCCGACGGTTCCCTACGACGGCGGGTTGCTCTTCTCTCCCGTCACCGAGTGGGCGGCAGCCTGGGCAGTTCGCAACGGATGCGCCGACCCGGCGGGATCTCGCGTGACCGACGAGGTCACGGCTGTGACATGGGCCGAGTGCGGCGAGGGCGTCCAGGTGGTCTTCTACACCGTCGAGGGTGGTGCCCACGGGTGGCCGGGGACGCTCGATCCGGAACGAGCGGACAAGTCGACCGGCTCGATAGTCGCCAGCGACATCATCTGGGAAACGCTGTCGATCTACGAGCGGTAGATCAGACGCCCCACTTGCCGACCATGGCAGCGACCGTGACCACGAGGATCAACGTGTCGAACCCGCCCCACAGCTGGATCCGGCTCGTGACCTTGGGAAGCTCGGCCATGTTCTGGCCGGTTTCGTGAATCGCGATGGCACGCTCGGATAGAGGCCCCAGTACGGCGATGCCGACCCCGGCACCAATGGCAATTGCGAGAAAGCCGATGGCTACGAATGCGTGCTCCCAGTCGTAGACCGGCGAGTCGATCACCAACCAGATGCCGGTGATCAGCAGGAGGACGGCTGCCGCCGGATAGACGCTCTTGCCCAGGTGGACGAGGCTCCGGTGCCACGCTGCCGCCGTTGGGCCGCCATCTGCGGACATGCGGCGGTCGATGGCGAACTGCGTCACGTTGGCGCCGATCCATGTCCCAGCCGCCAGAATGTGGATGATCAGCAGGGTCGTTCGCATGGTCGAGTCCTTCCTAGCGTGGCGAGGACTGCAAGTTAGCGAACCGGGGATACCTTTACGCTGTCGACATGGATGTCGGATCTCTGCACACGTTGCAGTTCCTGAAGAACCCGGACACGCTGCATTGGCGCCTCGACACGGTGTACCTGGGTCGCGATGAGCATGGCCTCTGGCTCGCCAGTCCGGTGGGCACCGTGGCCCAGAAGGGCATGCAGGAGCCGAAGGCCATCAGGAACCGCGGGGTCCACCTGATTCCGACGAGCGACTGGTGGGTCTTCTCCCTCCACGCCGGCGCCGAATCAGCCACCCATTTCCTCGACATCTCCACTCCTGCGACCTTTGCGGAAGACAGGGTGACCATGATCGACCTCGATCTCGACGTCGTCCGGTTCGCCGATGGAAGGGTGATCCTCGAGGACGAGGACGAGTTCACCGAGCACCAGGTGACCCTGGGCTATCCAAGCGAATGGATCGAGGCCGCACTGGCTGCTGCCGAGTGGGGCATGGCGGCCGTCACGAGTGACACTGAGCCGCTCGGTGACGTGGCTAGGCGCTGGTGGGAGACCGCGGCCGATCTGTGATCTCGCCGAGACGGCGCCTATCCTCGCCCTGCTGGTCGCCCTTCCCCCAGGAGTGCTTTCGTGCTTCCCATTGCCGTCCTCGCCTCAGGTTCTGGTTCGAACCTCCAGGCACTGATCGATGCCTCGAAGACGGACACTGATTTCGGTGCCGAGATCGTGGTGGTGATCTCCGACCAACCCGGTTCGCGGGCGCTGCTGCGAGCCACAGATGCCGGGATCCCCACTGACGTGATCGAGTTCGACGAGCACGGAAGTCGTGATGCGTTCACGAAGGCTCTGTGCGATGTGGCGGAGGACCGCGGAGCCGAAGCGCTGGTCCTGGCCGGCTTCATGCGCATCCTTGCCCCCGCGGCCGTCGAGAGGTTTCCCGACCGGATCCTCAACATCCATCCCTCTCTGCTTCCGTCTTTTCCGGGCGTAGACGCCATCGGACAGGCGCTAGCGCACGGAGCAAAGGTCACCGGAGTGACCGTCCACTTCGTCGATGAGGAGGTGGACCACGGCCCGATCGTCGCCCAGGAGCCGGTGCTGATCCTCGCCGACGACACCGCTGAGTCGCTCCACGAGCGCATCCAGCAACATGAACA
>JABDMN010000103.1 GCA_013001485.1 Acidimicrobiia bacterium | reverse complement strand
GAGTAGATCTCCTCGAGCCGTTCGATCGAGTCTCCGAGACGAAGCCCGGACAACGTCGAGAGCAGCGTCGACGGTGCGTCGGCAACCCCGCCATAGGTCAAGTCTGTCCTGTATCCGACGAACAATCCGGCCCTGAGGACGATGGCGAGAGGTCCCCAGCGGATGACGCGTACCCCGTCGCCGGGACACGCCCCGTATTCGCCTGTCGAGATGATGTCCCCCGTGTCTTCGTCGGGATCACCAAACGTGGCCACGAGTTGGCCGGCGGCAACCGCCTCGGGTGTGCCGAAGGCGATCGGCCCGATGCCGTCGGCAACCAGTGCCAGCTCGGAGAGGTCCAGCGGGTTGCCCACCGCTTCGAACGGGTCGACGACGATCGTGGTGCTGGTTGTCGACGTGCTCGTGGTGGGTGTCGTGGTGGTCGTGTCACCACTTGCGACAGTCGTGGTGGGGTTGGTCGAAGATGCCGATTCCTCGAGCGGGGTGCGCAGTAGCTGGAACAGGCCGACGCTGATCGCGATCAACACGATGGCCAGGACCAGTCCCACCAGCATTGGTGATCTATCCGGGGAGCGACTCGGGATCCGGGGGTTCCGGACGTCGCCGTGGGGTTGGCGGGGATCGGTCACCCGGCGGAAGCCTGATAGTCGGGGTAGTACTCCGAGATAACGACAGGGAACGGTTCCGTCGGCAGCAGGACCTGGGCTCCGGTGGTTGTGACGTGTCCGGTCACCGGGATCTTGAACCTGGAGAATCCGGCGTTGCCGATGTCTCTCATACTCCAGGCCAACGTGATTGCCTCGCCGATTCCCATGGAGTTCCCCAACGTGAACGCATCGGACAGGTCCCCAACCACGGACGCGAGATCCCCCGGGTCGCGCATGGACTGCATCTTCGAGAACATCTGGACGATGACGTCTTGTTGTCTCTGGTTCCTGGCGAGGTCATTGACGCCAGGGATCGAGCGCCAGGAACCGTCGACCAATTCCTGAGTCTTGCGTGACCTCACCCACTTCAGAGTCGTCTCGCCGTCGTAGACCGCACATCCGGCGGGCAAGCTCAGTTCGAGATCGGCTCGACCGCCCCGGATCGGGTTGGTGGCGCAGATCTCGATCCCGCCCACGGCGTCGATGATGTCCTCGAAGCCTTCGAAGTCGAACAGGGCGACGTGGTCGACCTCGATACCCGTGAAGTCCTCGACGTTGATCGACATGAGTTCCATGCCCGACGCCACCGACCCGCACCCGTTCAGTCCGGCGTTGATCCTTGTGGAGCCCGATGTGCACGCATTGGGGAGGAAGAGATCTCTTGGAAGCGACACCATCCCCGGGGTCGAGCCATCGGCGGGGACCAGGACGAGGATGATCACGTCCGCCCGGCCCGAAACAGTGTCCGGAGAGCGGCTGTCTGTTCCAAGGATCAAGAAGGTCTCGAAGGTGAACGTGTCGATCGGCCCGGTTTGGCTCGTTGACCCGATCACATCAGGGCCGAGGTCGGCGTTGTCGATGGCACCGTCGGGCTCGCTCGCGGTTGCGGGAGCAGCTCCGGCGAGATCGATCCGTGCGGCTTGCGTATCGATCGCCACCCGCTCCACGCTCAGCCACTTCGTCCAGATCGACAATCCTGTCCAGGCGGCGTATCCGGCCATGAGCAGCACGACCGTGGCCGTGAATCGGCGAAACATCCGCCAACCAGTCGGTGCTGCAGCCGGTCGACCCCGGTTCACGACATAGCCGACGACCGGTGCGCCGATTTCAGCAAGAGCGTTGGCTGCTTCCTGGGCGGCGTTGCTCGAGCCCGACGGGGGGAGGACGAGGATGGAGCCGTCGGCGTGGGCTGCAAGATCGGCAGGTATGCCGTCAAACGATGCCGACGGGGCGTCGATCAGGACGAGATCGGCTCTCTCGGCAACCCTGTCGATGACCCCTGCCAGGTGTGGCGTGGCAAGGCTGGTGTCGCCTTCCGGCTCGCCGACGGGGATCATCGGCATTCGCGTATTCGGACCGAGATTCCACATCCGGGCGGCTTCTTCGAGTCCAGCGGTACCCCGGGCCAGCTCGAAGAGACCGGGTGTAGACCCGGACCCGTTGAACGACGAGAGGCGCCGGCCGATGGGGTCGGCATCGATCAGCAGAACCCGTCGACCTGCTCTACTCGCTGCCGCAGCGACATTCACTGCTGTCGTCGTGGCTCCCTGCCCAGGGTTCGGGCTCGTCACCAACAGGACCTGCGTTTCGGACAGAGCGGCCAACTCGTTGGCGATGGCCGCGTAGGGCTCGGGGGTGACGGCGGCAGAGATCGCCGGGGCAGGCCCGGCTCCCTCATGGTCGGGGATGATCCCGAGAAGTGGCTTGTCGAGCTTTGCCCCGGCATTGCCACTCCGACGAATGAGGAACCACCAGAGGCCGAGCGCCAGAGCTGCCGCAACCGCCGCTGCGAGCAGAGCAGCGACGAGTCCGGACCACAATCCCGACGACGCGACGAACACGATCGCGGCGACGATGAGAATGGCGAGGTACTCGAAGAATCGTTTCATGGGTTTGTGCGATCCCTGGTCACGGGGCGATACTGGGGGGACAGGGCTCTCCGAAGACCCCTTGCTGCCGGGGCGGATCGATCGCTCAATCCGTCCTCAGTTCCCGACGATGATATAGCCTGGTGGGGTTATCGAGGGCCAACCCCTGTCGACCGTGGCCTTGAGGACTCATGAAACGTCGAATCGACGCGCCGCTCCGGATTCCTGTTCTTGTGCTCGCGGCTGCCGATGCCGTGTTCTGGGTGGCCGTCCTCACAATTGCCGTCTGGGCCCGCCATGGCTTCGTATGGGACCGCGTCAACACATCGGGTCTGGCCGCCCTGGCCCTGGTCGCAGTTGCCGCGCATCTCTCGATCGGATACTTCAGCGGTCTGTACCTGGGTCGATTCCGTTTCGGTTCATTCGAGGAAACCGGGGCGTTCGCAGGCGTCGTAGCGGTGACTGCCGGGATTCTCGTGATCGTCAATCTGGCCGCTGCAGATCCGAACCTCGTCCCGTCGAGCGCCGTCGTCGCCGGTGCCAGCTACCAGGTGATCCTGGGCCTTGCACTGCGTTATGGCCTGAGGCTCCTCCGCCAGGTGCAGCGTCTTTCACATCATCCTCGCGAGCACCGCGCCGTCATCTTCGGGGCAGGAGATGCCGGCAGCCAGGTGGCTCGCGTGTTGATGGAGGACCCCAACTCTGACGTCCAGCCGGTTGCCTTTCTCGACGATGACACCTCTAAGGATCGACTGGAAGTCCAGGGGCTCCGCGTGGTCGGCGGCCGATCCGCGATCGAAGAAGTCGCACGGAGATTCGACGCCGACGTCTTGATCGTGGCGATGCCTTCTGCTTCCGCCGAGCAGGTCAACAAGGTCGCAGAGATCGCCCAGTCAGCCGGGATGTCCGTGCGGATCCTGCCTCCGGTGGCCGAACTGCTGGCAACGGGAGGAGTGCGAGTCGCCGATATCCGGGAGTTCACCCTGTCTGATTTCCTCGGACGGCCAGAGGTCGAAACCGACGTGGAATCCATCGCCGGGTACCTGACAGGGCGGCGAGTGCTGGTAACGGGAGCCGGAGGCTCGATCGGCTCGGTTCTCACCCAGATGATTGCCCGCTACGAGCCGTCGGAGTTGATCATGCTCGATCGGGACGAGAGCGCTCTGCATGGTCTGCAACTGGAACTGGAGGGACGAGCGCTCCTCGACACGCCGAACCTCGTCCTGGCGGACATCCGTGACTACGAGGCGATGCGGCGGGTCTTCACCGAACGGCGACCAGACGTCGTCTTTCACGCGGCGGCGCTCAAACACCTCACGATGCTGGAGCGATTCCCGTCCGAGGCGGTGAAGACGAACGTGCTGGGCACGCGCAACGTGTTGCGAGCTGCCCTCGAGGCCGACGTCGCCCGATTCGTCAATGTGTCAACGGACAAGGCCGCTGACCCGACGAGCATGCTTGGGGCAACGAAGCGGATCGCCGAAATGCTGACAGCGGGTTGTGCCGCGGTGGATTCGAACGTCTACATGTCCGTGCGTTTTGGAAACGTCCTCGGCAGCCGGGGATCGGTGATCCCGACGCTCCGGCGGCAGATCGAGAACGGCGGGCCGCTCACCATCACACATCCAGAGGTGACCCGGTACTTCATGACGATCGAAGAGGCGGTCCAGCTCGTGATTGACGACGGCATCCATGTGCGCGACGGTGAGGTTATGGTTATTGACATGGGGACACCAGTCAAGATCGTCGAGCTGGCTCGTCGTCTTGCTCTCGAGATGGGTTACGGAACGGAGATCCCGATCGAGTTCACCGGTCTGCGGCCGGGGGAGAAGCTCCACGAGGTGTTGTCGGCACCTGCCGAGGAGCCGCTGCGGCGCCCCCATCAGCTCATCACCAGCTACCCGGTTGCTCCGATGGATATGGACGGCGTCTCCTTCTTCGAGACCATGTCCGACCCCCAGTCACACCTCGAAGCGACATGGAAGATCGTCGAGCCGACATCGTTCGAGGTGCCACTCCCGGCTGCCGTCGAGCGATGAGCGGCCCCGTCGGCCTCTGATCTGGTCATAGGATGACCGTTGATGGGTAACAACATCGATCTGGCAGTCGTCGGTCTCGGCTATGTCGGCCTTCCTCTCGTCGTCGAGGCAGCTCGGTCCGGGTTGTCGGTCTACGGCTTCGACATCGACGAGGCCAAGATCGCATCGCTGAACTCGGGCAAGAGCTACGTCGAAGACATTTCGGACGACGATGTCGTTGCTGCCGTCGACGCCGGTTTCGTGGCTGGATCAGACCCCGACCGGCTTGCTGAGGCCGGTGCGGTGGTCATTGCCGTGCCGACGCCCCTGGCCAACCACCTGCCGGATCTGTCTGCCGTACTTGCCGCCGGGACCCAACTGGGGGCCGTGTTGCGCCCCGGACAGCTCGTCGTCCTCGAGTCCACGACGTATCCCGGCACGACCGAAGAAGACCTGCGCCCTCTCCTCGAGGAGCAATCCGGTCTCACGGCCGGCACCGACTTCTTTCTGGCTTACTCGCCTGAGCGCATCGATCCGGGTAACCCGCACTGGGGCTTGCGAAACACACCGAAGCTTGTGGCAGGCGTTGACGCGGCTTCGACCGAAGCGGCGGTCGCCCTGTACTCGAAGGTTTGCGATGAGGTCGTTCCCCTCAGAGGGACGCGCGAGGCTGAGATGGCGAAGCTGCTGGAGAACACGTACCGCCACGTCAACATCGCCCTGGTCAACGAGCTCGCAATCTTCTGTCGCGACCTCGGCGTGGACATCTGGGATGTCATCCGGGGTGCGGCCACCAAACCCTTCGGCTTCCAGGCCTTCACACCTGGCCCGGGCGTGGGTGGTCATTGCATACCCATCGACCCCGGATACCTGTCCTACAAGGTTCGAGAGCTCGGGTACCAGTTTCGGCTTGTCGAGCTGGCCCAGGACATCAACAACAGGATGCCTGCCTATGTCGTCGAGCGGATCGTCTCCAAGCTCAACGATGCGGGCAAGGCGTTACGCGGGGCCAGGATCGTGGTTCTCGGCGTGGCCTACAAAGGTGGCGTGAGCGACACCAGAGAGTCGCCGTCTCTACACATTCTCGAGCGTCTTCTCGAGCTGGGAGCGGAAGTGGCCTACGTCGACCCCCACGTCGACAAGGTCGAGGTGGGCGATCAGATGGTCGACCGGCTCGAGTACTCCCCGGAGGTCGGAAGCGGGGCAGACATCGTCGTC
>JABDMN010000094.1 GCA_013001485.1 Acidimicrobiia bacterium | reverse complement strand
TGTCCTGGCTGCCTGGATCGAGGTTGCCGGATTCGTTCAGGGCCCCGGCCGCGACCCCGAACCCGACCGCCGCGCCGCCCAGTGCTCCGAAGATCAGCCCTCGAGTCCTCGCTCGAGTTTCGACGCGCTCCACCGAAGTCAGATCCAGCCGACGCCGCTGGCGGGCGTAGGGGACCTCGATCTTGCCTTCGTTCACCGAGGCCCGCGACGCGCGAATCACCTGACCCTCGCGGGTGGTGACGACCACCGGCCCGCCGACCTCGGATGGGCGCGGCGCGCGGTAGATATGCTGGGTGCAGCCAATCGAGCAGGCTGCGATCACGAGAGCGAGGTAGGGACGCATGGACCGCCCAGGGAGCAAGCGACGGGCCAGCGTGCCAAGCTGCCGAAAGACCGTGAGCTAGTCGGCCCTCGTGTTGCAGCTTTCACCACATTGCGGTGTATCCCTGGCGCCGCGGCTATTGGACTGGCCAGGCCTATCGGCGCCGCCGGCGCAAGCCGCCGACCAGGAACATGCTGAGCAGGATTGCCAGGCCGCTCAGCGGGGCCGAGCGAGAGTTGCCTGTCACCGACAGCCCACAGTCGGCCTGGCTCTCGACCTTGCACGACGAGTTGCAGCCGTCGTCGTTGTTGAGGTTACCGTCGTCGCACTGCTCGCCGGTGTCGAGGACGCCGTCGCCGCAGCCCGCTACCCTGCAGTTGTCCCGGCAGGCGTCAGGCAGGGTGTCGCTGTTGCCGGGGCCGTCGTCGCAGCGCTCGGCGCCAGACAGCTTGCCATCGCCACAGATCGAGTTGGCGTCGGCGACGATGCACACGTCGTCGACGGTCCAGCCGCCGAACTCGAGGCCGGCGTCGCTCTTGATTTCGAACTTCAGTCGGAATTCGCTCTCAGCGATGAACGGCGATAGCGAGACGTCGTGGAAGCGCCACTCGAGGTCGCGGTGATGGGTCTTGGAGTTGTTGCCGCTGTCGGAGTCGAAGTTCTGCCAGGCCAAGAACTCGTCGACATAGATGCTTGCCTGGTCGAAGAAGGCATCTTCCACCGACAGCCAGCGGCGATACTGCAGTCTTACGTCCGAGTAGCGCTGCACGTCGATGACCGGGCTGAGCGCAAAGTTGGTCTTGTTGGCCTGGTACTTGCCGTTGAAGTCGGCGCCCCCGAGGTCGTTGCCGATGACCGATTCGCCGGAGAAGGCGCCAACCGGATCCCCCGAACCCGACACGCCTGCCGGGATGCCCCACTGCCAGTCGTCGGCACCCTCGGTGTCCTCGCCATCGGCCAGGCCGTGTTCCCAGCCGTTGTCGAACGGGTCGGCCTCGTCGAAGGTGGTGCAGTACAGCTCGATGGTCTCGCCGACGTAGAACTGGTAGCGCGGGTCGGCGATGTTTTCGGGGAAGGTTCGAGAGCTGCCGTCGGCGAACTCGACTCGCACCTGGTACTCGACGACCTGCGGCTCGCCCGGAGTCGGGACCACGCCCGCAAAGGTGCGCTCGCCCAGGTCCTCGAGGTTGATGGTCTTGGCTTCCTCTGGACGCCCTTGCGGGTTGTGGATGAGGGTCGCCGAGGTCACGTCATCACCCGGGCAGATGTCGTAGAGACCGGAGAGGGTCATGGTCACCGGGTGACCCTCGGAGCTGGGCAATTCGGCGGCCAGGCCGGCGATCTCGGCGGTCAGGCTGCGCAGGCCGTGGAGGCCGAACGCCTGATTGATGTCGCAGATGTTGGGGGTACCGTTGGACAGGTCACCGTCGTCGTCGTCTTCGGTAATCACCGATATGTAGCTGGACGGGATGTCGGTAGCGGTCTGGACCGCTCCGTAGAACAGCCGGTCGGCCAGAGCAATACCGTCCTCGGTGCCGTACTTGGTGATGAAGGTGTTGCGCAGATCCCACATGGCGCCGGCAAAGATCAGACCAGTGGTGTGCACGCCGCCGATGTCCTCGGGCCACCGATTCTCGGTGCCCTCGGGATCGAGCTCGCGCAGCGGGTCATTGCCGTAGAAGAACCCACGACCCATTCCCGAGTCTCCGGTGATGCTGGCTGCGAGATAGTCGGAAATGCCTTCGGACAGCGCGCCGTCGAAGCTGCCGACTCCCTCGACGATGCTGGCCGCGTGCAGGGCGTGGCCGAACTCGTGATAGACCACGTCGGGTAGGCGACCGGTGTTCTGGCAGTTGGCGCTCGACTGGAAGAAATTGATCGAGCCGTTCGGCTCGTAGAAGGCATTGCACTCCTCGGCAATGTTGACGTTGACGATCAGCTTGTCGTCGAGCATTGCCAGGCCAGGGGCGAAAGTGCGGGCGTAGGCCTTGGCGATGTGGGAGTGAATGTAGGCGGTGAGCTGGGCGTCGATCAGCTCGTCGTCGCTCTCGTTCCACACCGCCTGGCCACCCGAGCTCAGAGTCAGATTGGTCACGGCTTCGTCGCCTTCGTCGTTATCGACCGCGACCAGCGCACCACCGACCCCGAGGGTCAGCTCGACCGGAGCCTCGCCAGCCCAGGTGACGAATCCGTCGCCGTCAGAGCTGGCGGCCGCGCCGCTGATGGTGACGTCGAGACCCGGTGCCGGGAAGTTCTGGCGGGAGCCGTCCGGGCGTCGGACCGGAGTGTTGTAGAGGACCTGGCCGCTGCCGTAGTGAAGTCGGTCGTTGCGGGCGACGGCGCGTCCGCTGTGGGCGTCGATGTAGACGTTCCAGTCGCCGGCCGGCTGTCGGGTTGCGACTCGGGTGCGGACCACTTTGCGGTACTCGATGGAACGACCGCGGATCAACGGAAGGATGAGGGGCTTGCTCACGGCATGTGCCGGGGTCGCCTGGCGGGCGACGTCCTGGAGCATCCAGGCCCGCGCAACCTGTTTGGCGGCGCTGGTCTGGACCAGCGAGGACGAGGTGGCGCTGCGAAGGACGCGCCGACCGACGTGGGGAAGGGCTTGTGAGCCGATGACGACCAGGCGGTCCGCCTTGTATTGGAAGGACACGGTTCCGCCGATGACCTCCATTCCCTGCCAGGTCTGCTGGAAGGACACCGAGCGCAGCCCGCGATGGACCTCGTTGGCCAAGATTTGGAAGTCGGCTGCCGTGGAGCCAGGCGCAAATAGATCGATGTGCTGGGCCAGAAGCGAGCGAGCGTGGGCTTCCGCCGTGCTGGCCGACGCCACCGCACCGGGAGCGGCGATGCCCTTGCCAAAGATCCGATGGGGAGCAGCGGTGCTGCGATCCCAGAGCGTGTTCCAGGACGGGCCATGCTTGAGCGTGAACTTCGACCACGCTAGCGCGCGGCGGCGGGGGGCGCGGTTCCAATCGGTCAACCGCAGCGAGCGCGGCTGTGGCCCTGATGTGACTTCCAGCTGCCCGCGACTGCCAAGGACGCTGCCGGTGACAGCGGCCGCGGGACCAGCGGCGGTACATAGGACC
>JABDMN010000090.1 GCA_013001485.1 Acidimicrobiia bacterium | reverse complement strand
GCCATAACCTGTCCCGTCGAGGACCTCCGCGGGGAACTGGCCGGCGATTACCCGGAAGGTGGTCTGGAAGGTCGAGGGATCGATGCGCGGTAGGAAGAAGTCCGGTGCATTGATGGCCTGGTCGACGGTCATGCCGTACTGAGTCACACCCATGAGGCCGAGGAACGTCCGCTGGTGCAGGCCGCTGCCCATCGAGGCGAAGCCGAGGACCGCTTGTCCGTCGCGGAGCAGGATCCCGGTCTCGGTCGGCGACGCGAGTCGGGCTCCCGGCTCGGTAGCGGCGATCTGTGCCTGCTGGAACGAGCCGGGGTCGCCGACCGTGACGCCGTCGACGACGATCGCCGTCTTGCCCCACAGCACCGCGTTGATGCTGTGGGTGATCGCCGCGACGTTACCGTGGCGATCGATCACTACGACGTCGTCCGAATGTCGGGGCTCCGAAGGCGGCGCCCACTGTGTCAGTCTCGCCCCCGCCTCGATCCGTGCCCACATCTGGGCCGCGTACTCCGGGGTCACTCGGGACTCACTCGATATCTCCAGGCCCGGGTAGACCATTTCGAGAGTGGCGGGCGGCAGCCGATCGATGTAACCGAGCTGGGTGGCGTCCAGCGCCTTCCGCAGCGCGTCCGGCGATTCCCACCACAGACCGTCCTCCACGATGCCCGCCGCCAGGGCGATGTTGTGAGCTTCGATCATGGCAACGCCGCCGTTGTTAGGCGGGCGGTTGGTGACCAGCTCGAAATCTCCCAGCGGAGCCCTCAGGGGCTCGCCCCAGATCACCTCGTACGCCGCCAGGTCCTCCAGGGTCATCCTGCCGCCCTCGGCCTGCACCGCCGCGACCAGCTTCTCCGCCCAGGGCCCCCGGTACATGTAGTCCGTGCCGGCATCCGCGACCGCGCGCAGCGTCTCGGCCAGAGCAGGCTGCCGGAACGTGTCGCCTTCGGCGTATGGCGAACCATCAGGCCTGAGCATCGTCGCCCGCGTCTCGTCCAGGCGCGCCAGATCGTTGCGCCGTGCCTCGAAGTAGCCGGCCATCTTGCGCGAAACGGGCATGCCCTCCTCCGCGACATGAATGGCGGGCGCGAACAACTGCGGCCAGGGGAGCGACCCGAAGCGCTCGTGCGCTGCGCCGACTCCCTTCAAGAATCCGCCGACGAGCGCCGTACGGCCGCTGACCGCGGTTCCGTAGATGCCCTCGGGGGTCGTCAGGTCGACGCCGCCCGGAATCGACATCGGATCGTCCTCACCACGTACGGTGTTCCACTCCGCGTTCATCGTGTGGACGGCTCCCGAGGCGGCGTCGTAGTAGACGAGCGACATGATGCCGAAGTAGCTGATCGGGGCACCCGCGGTAAGCGCCACCTGGGTCAGTGCCGTCGTCATGGCCGCGTCGATGGCGTTGCCGCCCTGTTTGAGCGCCTCGAGCCCGGCGCGCGCGGCGAGGCCGTTGTAGGCAACCGTTACCGCTCCGTTCGCGCCCGTTGCGACGCCGGCCGTGGTGCGATCGATGAGCTGAGCGGCCATGAAGTCGTCGTAGTCCGTTTGCCACGTCGCCGGAGACAAGTCGGGCACTGCCGGTGTGGAGCAACCGGCTGCGAGAACGAGGACGAGGAGAAGGCGCACTGAATGGGCTGTCACGATCCGAACTCCTGTAGCTGTGCCGCGTTACGGGCTCGTCGGGACCTACCTCAGGACGTCCGGTCCCAAAGCGGGAGCCTCACGCCGATTCCGGCGTCGAGCGCGCGATCGAAGATCTGCCTGGCGACGACGACGTCCTCGACCGCCATGCCCACGTTGTTGACGACGATGAGCTCGTCGGGGTCCGAACGTCCGTCCTTGACGCCGGCCACGACCTCACCGGTTTCCGCGTAGATTTCGGGCAGCCCCCACGGGTAGTAGCCGTACCCCTCGAGTACCTGGTGCTGGTCGACGCTGTCGACCAGGTACTTGTCGGCGCGCTTGACCGTGACGTCCTCCACGAGCGAGTGACAATCGGACAGCAGCACCGTCTGTCCGGGCCGGAACCAGCTGTCTTCGAGCTTGGGCTCGGGCACGTGCGTAATCGGTGTGGCGGTCGCGAATACCCCACATGTGCGGACCACGTCCTCGTAGCCGCTCGCCTTGCGGATCGATGCCTTCACGTCCGGCTGGCAGACCTCGATCAGCTTGTCCATTGCCTCATCGAAGACGTCGTAGACGACGATCTCCTCGAGCTCGTGCATCACGCGTTCGACCATGCGGACGTGGGCCTTGCCCTGGATCCCGCACCCGACCATGCCGAACGCCTTGGTGTCCGGCCTGGCCAGCCGCTTGGCTGCCGCGAACGCCACAGACGGGGTGCGCACTTCGGTGATCCAGTAGGCGTCCATGATCGCCATGGGCAGCCCCGATTCGTGGTCGTTGAAAACAAGGAGCCCGCTCGTGGGTACGAGATCGGGGTACCTGTCCTGGTTGGTCGGGAAGTTCGCCGCCCACTTGAGGCCGCATGCCAGCTCGGGGCCGACGTAGGCGGGCATTGCATGCATGAGCGAGTCGGGCTGCGGATGAAGGCCGATCTTCGCCGGCATCTCCACCTGCTTGTTGCCGTGCGCGGTGAGTGCCCGCTCCGTCAGATCGAAGATCTCGTCGTTGGTCGGGCCGGTTGCCTTGCAGTCCTCGAGAGAGAGGTAGAGGATTTCGCGGCCGATACCGAGGCGCTCGTTGACCCAATCGCGATACTCGCGGCTGTCCATTCTGCTGATTCCTCCAGGTGGTTGGCGGTTTCGATTGTCGGGTCTCAGACGGCTTCCGCCATCGCGTTCCGGCGTGGGTCTCCGCACGCGTGACGACGCCCCGTGTCCGGGTCGATGTAGATGGCCTCGAAGGAACCCATGCCCCAGTTCCACTGGTTGACGA
>JABDMN010000087.1 GCA_013001485.1 Acidimicrobiia bacterium | reverse complement strand
ACTATCCGCTGCACCTCGGTGTGACCGAGGCAGGGCCACCCCCAGGTGGTCTCATCAAGTCTGTTGCCGGTATCTCGACGTTGTTGCTCGAAGGTATCGGCGACACCATCCGCTTCTCGCTCACCGCTGACCCGGTCGAGGAGGCCAAAGCTGGACGTTCTTTGCTCGAGTACCTCGGGTTTCGGGAGCGCTCCGGTCTCGATTTGATCGCCTGTCCGTCGTGCGGACGGGCTGAGGTCGACGTGATCGCCGTGGCTGCAGCCGCCCAGGAGGCTCTCGAGGCAGAGGAATTGCCGTTCCAGGTTGCGGTTATGGGCTGCGTCGTCAACGGGCCTGGCGAGGCGAGGGAAGCCGATCTCGGCATCGCAGCTGGGAAGGGAAAAGGGCACCTGTTCATCAAGGGCCAGGTGGTCAGGGTGGTGCCAGAGGACGAAATGGTCGACGCGCTCCTCGACGAGGCTCGCAAGCTTCGCGAGCAGGGCATCGAGGCCCGTCTCGCGGCGGCCGACGCCGGTGCCGCCGGCGAAGCCCGGGATGATGCCGTCCAGTTGCTCGAGATCCAGGGCGACGCCAACCGAGCATCAGATCGCAAGGTGGCTGTCCGCTCCGTTGCCGAAGGCGATTGATCGTGCGCCGTTTGCTTCTCGTTCTGATTGTCGTGGCGGCTGCATGTACCGGAGCTGAGTCGCCCCAGTCTTCGACGACGACCACACAAGAACCGACGACGACCACGATGTTGGCGACGGTCTCCGTCGATCCGGCCGCGGTGTTCGAGGAGGCCTCGCCCGCGCTCGCGTTCATCGAGACTGGTGTGGGCACGGGGAGCGGGATCCTCGTCGAAGGGGGCATGGTCCTCACAGCTGCCCATGTGGTGTGGCCGGAACGGGACGTTCGCGTCGTATTCCCCAACGGGGCAGAACGGCGACGGGCTCGAGTCGTGGCTGCCGATCCGATCTCGGATATCGCAGTTATCGATGTGTCGGCAATGGCCGGGCTTCCGAGTCCTGCTGTCATCGGTGATCCGTCGGCGCTCGAGCCCGGATCGCCGGTGTTCCTCATCGGTTACCCGGGGGAGACCGACGCCTTCCCACAACCGACCATCTCTCAGGGCATCGTTTCCCGGCTGCGGGAGTGGAACCCTGTCGATTGGTCGTTCGTCCAGACCGACGCCACCACCATCGGGGGCCAGTCCGGTGGTGCGGTCGTGTCGGCATCCGGTGAGGTCGTCGGGCTCACCAACTTCCTTCTGGGCGGCGAGTTCGGTCTCTCGGCTGCCATCGACGATGTCGAGGAACGAGTGCGACGGCTGCTGTCTGGCGAGGACGTTGGTGGCCTCGGCGACCGCCTCCCTCCCGAGGGTGGCGAGGTCACCGAAGACGTCGCGGTCCTCGAGCATTTCTACGCCTCGGTGGCCTACGTGATCGAGCCGTCGGTCTTTGTCGACGTCGTCACGTCGGTTCGCTCCACCGGCGAAGTCGCCCTCGCCGTCATCGCCGCTGATTCCTTCATCGAAGCGTCATCGGCAGATGGTGAGCCGTTCCAGGAAGTCCTGTTCAGGGTGAGTCTCGATGCCCCTCACTTCATCGAAGTGAGGTCGCTGGGGATCGAAGCTCAGGAAGTCACGGTGCGATCCTCGGTGCCCATGGTTCGGTGGGTGGATGAGGACGACGGCCAGGCGCTGACGCGAGGAGAGACCGTCGCCGGGTCCATCGACTACCCGGGAGAATCCGACTGGTTCACCATCGAGTTGATCAAGGGTCAGGCCGTCACCATCGAGGTCGACTCCGTGGCGTTCGATCCCAGCCTCACCATCGACACTGCTGACAACTTCGCCGAGGCCAAGGCGTTTGATGCTGACCGTGGCGGTGGCCTGTTCGGGTGGAACCCGCGGGTCACATTCACTGCGGACGAGACGGGCGAGTTCCTCGTCGTGGTCGAGGACCTCGACCTCACCGGCCCCGGCGCCTACTTCGTAACGGTTGAGAACTGACCATCACCGGGGCCGGTCTGGGCATCGGTAGACTCGCCGCCCATGCGTTGGTCCCAAGCCCACATCCCGACTCTGCGTGACGATCCCTCCGATGCGGAGGCGATCAGCCACCGGCTGTTGGTTCGCGCCGGTTACATCCGTCAGCTGATGGCCGGGGTGTACTCGCTGCTCCCACTGGCCTACCGGGTGCGGTCGAAGGTGTGGAACATCATCTCCGAGGAGATGGACGCCATCGGCGGCCAGCAGTTCCACCTCCCTGCGCTCCACCCTGGCGAGCTGTGGAAGAAGACCGGTCGCTGGGACATGATCGGTGATGAGATGTTCCACGTTGTCGATCGCAAGAGCGCCGACATCGCCCTCGGGTTCACCCATGAGGAGGTCTTTGCGAGCCTCGCGACCGAGCTGAAGTCCTATCGGCAGTTGCCGCAGATCTGGTACCAGATCCAGACCAAGTTCCGCGACGAGCCACGTCCCAAGTCGGGTCTCTTGCGGGTGCGAGAGTTCACGATGAAGGACTCCTACACACTGGACCTCGAAGAGGGCGGCCTCGACTCGGCATTCGATCGGCATCACGAGGCCTACACCCGGATCTTCTCCCGCCTCGGGCTCGATGCGATCCCGGTACAGGCGTCGTCGGGAGCCATGGGCGGCAGCGACTCGGTGGAGTTCATGGTCGCGGCCGAAGCCGGAGAGGACGACGTCATCAGGTGTCCGAACTGTGACTACGCCGCCAACCTGGAGCGAGCAGATGCCCAGGTGCCCGACGTCACTGACGAACCAGGGCCTGAAGCCCCCGAGAAGTTCGCGACGCCCGGCGTCCGCACCATTGCCGACCTCGAGGTGTTCGAAGGCGGTGCGTCCGGCAACCAACAGATCAAGACGCTCGTCTACCTGCTCGATGGCGAGCCAGCGTTGGTCCTGTTGCGTGGCGACCACAACCTCGTTGAGCAGAAGCTCCAGGACGCCACCGGAGCAGGCGAGTTCCGCCCCGCCCATGCTGACGAGATCAAGGACCTGCTGGGAGCCGACGCCGGAAGCCTTGGCGCCGTCGGCGTGTCGGGGGTGCGGGTGATTGCCGACAGCGCGCTTCGCGGTCGCTCCAACATGACCACGGGCGCGAACGAGAACGACTTCCACGTTCGTGGCGTCGACGTCGATCGCGACATCGGCGTCGGGGAGTGGGCGAACCTTCGGGAGATCCTTGCCGACGAGCCGTGCATCGAGTGCGGGACCGGACTCGAGCGGTTCAAGGCCATCGAAGTCGGCCACATCTTCAAGCTCGGCCGGAGGTACACAGAGGCCCTGGGGGCCACGGTTCTCGATGCCGAGGGCGAGCCGGTGACAATCATCATGGGCTCGTACGGCATCGGTCTGGAGCGGGCAATGGCAGCCGCCGTCGAGAGCCACCATGACGACAAGGGCATCACCTGGCCAATGTCGATCGCGCCGTTCGAGGTTGTGATCACCGTGCTGAAGCCTGAAGAAGATGAACCCGCCGCAGTCGGTGACCGGATCTACGAAGAGTTGCTTGCAGCCGGGATCGACGTGATCCTCGATGATCGCGATGAGCGTCCCGGCGTGAAGTTCAACGATGCGGAACTGGTGGGCATCCCGCTGCGCCTCACGGTGGGGCCGCGAGGCCTCGCAGACGGAATGGTCGAGTACAGCGACCGGGCAACAGGGGAGTCCGGCTTGGTGCCGGTGGATGATGCCGTGGCTGCAACAACCGACCGGGTCGTTGCCGCTCGCGCCTGAATCCCGGCAGGGAATCAGGCTCCATCCCGGCTGTATAGTGTTGGCGCAATTGAGAACGCTTCGCGGGGCGGGCTTGTGCCCGCCCTCTTGCGTGGACGAAGGAGGTGCTCGTGACCGTTGAGGTCGGTGATCGCCTCTGGACGCTGCTCGAGGGATACGTCTCTGCCGAGGGTGTCGAGCTCGACGATGTCGTGCTCGTCGGTCAGGGCAAGGGACGGGTGCTGAGGGTCATCGTTGATGCCGAAGATGGCGTCGCGCTGGACCGCATCGCTGGTCTCTCGAAGGGCCTCGGCCCGTTGCTCGATGACGAGGACGTGCTGTCTGATTCGTACACGCTGGAGGTGTCCTCGCCCGGGCTGGAGCGCAAGCTCCGCAGACCGGCGCACTACCGCAAGTCGGTGGGCAGGGAGGTCAAGGTGAAGACCTCCGTGCCCATCGATGGCGAAAGGTCGCACCGGGGCGTTCTCGAAGAAGCGGATGAGACCGGCTTCTCTGTCCAGGTGGACGGGACGGTGCGACGCATCGCGTTCAGCGATGTGAAGAGCGCCGCCACTGTGTTCACCTGGGAGAAGGCGAAACGAAAGAGCACATGATGGACTACAACCTGATGGAGGCCCTCGAGCTACTTGAGCGTGAGAAGGGCGTCCCTGCCGAGACCATTCTCGACGCGCTCGCCAACGCGCTCGTCTCCGCCTACAAGAGAACTCCAGGAGCAGCCGAAGAGGCTCGAGTCACGATCGACCCAGACACCGGTGAGATCACCGTCTACGGGCAGGAGCTCGACGAGGACGGGAACGTCACCCGTGAGTGGGAGGACACTCCCGAGGACATGGGTCGGATCGCGGCACAAACCGCCAAGCAGGTCATCCAGCAGCGTCTTCGTGACGCCAAGCGCGATCAGGTGTTCGACCTGTACGAGGGACGCGAAGGCGACCTTGTGACCGGCATCGTCTCTCAGTCGGATCACCGCTCAGCCATTCTCGACCTCGGTGATGCTGAGGCGATCATGCCGGCATCCGAGCGCATTCCCTACGAGCGCCTCGACCGGGGGAATCGTGTGAAGGGCTACATCCTCGAGGTGCGCAACGAAGGCAAGGGCCATCAGATCGTTGTCAGCCGCAGTCACCCCGAGTTCATTCGATCGTTGTTCGAGCTCGAGGTGCCCGAGTTGGTCGATGGCGAAGTCGAGATCAAAGCCATCGCTCGTGAGCCGGGTCACCGCACCAAGATTGCCGTTGCCTCGACCGACCCGAACGTCGATCCAGTCGGCGCCTGCGTCGGCGCCCGTGGTTCACGGGTGCGGCAGGTCGTCAACGAGCTGCGCGGCGAGAAGGTCGACATTGTCGAGTGGCGTGAGAACAAGCAACAGTTCATCACCGAGGCCCTGAGCCCTGCCCGAGTCAAGGAAGTCCGGATCGACGAAGAGACCGGCACTGCCGAGGTTATCGTCCCGGACCACCAGCTCTCGCTTGCCATCGGCCGCGAGGGGCAGAACGCCCGTCTCGCCGCCAAGCTCACCGGATACCGCGTCGACATCAAGTCCGAGAGCGAGGACCTTGGCATCGTTCCTGAGGACGAAGAAGCCGAGGCCCCCGCTGAGACAGAGGCCGCCGCCGACGGTGCCGAAGCTCCTGCTGAAGGTGAGACCGCCACCGATGATGCTGCCGAGGCTCCTGCTGAGGGAGAGGCTGCGGCTGACGCTACGGCGCCCGAGGGTGAGGCCGAGGTCGGTGACGACGGCGCCGAGGCAGCCCCCGAGGGCGAGCCCGAGGTCGCTGATGCTGAGGAAGCGTCGGCCGAGCCGACCACCGACGCTGACGCCGTAGCGGTCGACGATGCCGAGGAAGCTCCCGACACCCCGACAGACGACAGCGAGGAATAGCAGCAAGTGGCGAAACGCGTTTACGAGCTTGCCCGCGAACTCGGGCTGGAGTCGAAGGAGATGCTGGCGGCCCTCCAGGCCCTTGGCATCGAGGTGAAGACGGCCTCGAGCGGTGTCTCAGAAGAGGACGAGGCCATCTACCGGATGTCTCTCGAAGAAGAGACCTCCGCTCCAGAACCAGAACCTGAACCGGCGCCGGAACCGGCAGCCGATTCCGCGGCCCCCGATGACGTCGAGGAACCGGTCGCCGTCGAGGAGCCAGAGCCCGAGGTCGCCGAAGACGACACCCCGCCGCAGGCGATGGCCGAAGGAGAGCCAGAGCCCGAGGACGAAGACGAGAGCATTCTCATCGTCGAGCACGGAGTCACCGTGGAGCGATTGGCGCGGCTGATGGGGGAGCGCACCGGGACCCTGGTCCGCGAGATGATGGCCATGGGCGAGATGGTGCCGGCCTCGGGACCCGTGCCCGGGCACATCCTCGAGAAGCTCGGCAAAGCGATGGGATACGAGATCCTGGTCGAAGAGTCCGAGGCCGTCGAAGAGGAGGCCGTCGACAAGCGGTCACTCGTCGCGTATGAAGACGACCCGGCATCGCTTGTCGAGAGGCCCCCGGTCGTGACGATCATGGGTCACGTCGACCACGGCAAGACCCAGTTGCTCGACACGATCCGCAAAGCGAACGTCATTGCAGGTGAGGCAGGCGGGATCACCCAGCACATCGGTGCCTATCAGGTTGCCCACGACGGTCATCCGATCACGTTCATCGACACTCCGGGACACGAGGCCTTCACTGCGCTGCGGGCCCGCGGTGCCGTGGTCACCGACATCGCCATCATCGTGGTGGCCGCCGACGACGGCGTCATGCCACAAACCGCGGAGGCAATCAGCCATGCCCAGGCTGCCGAGGTCCCGATCATCGTCGCTATCAACAAGATGGACTTGCCCGCAGCCGACCCCTACAACGTTCGGGCCAACCTCACTCAGCACAACATCGTTGTCGAAGAACTCGGTGGCGACGTGTCGAACGTCGAGATCTCGGCGCTCAATGGCGACGGCATCGACGACCTGTTGGAGCTCATCTCTCTGACGGCTCAGGTCGAGGAGCTCACCGCCAACCCCAAGGCGCCGGCCATCGGCACCGTCATCGAGTCGCAACTCGAAGTTGGGCGAGGGCCCACCGCCACGGTCATCGTGCAGAGGGGAACACTGGCGCGGGGCGACGCCCTCGTCGCCGGGACCGTATCGGGCCGCGTTCGGGCGATGTTCGACGAGAACGGTCAGCAAGTGAAGAGCGCCGGTCCCGCGACACCAGTCCTTGTCATGGGCTGGGATGACGTACCCGCTGCCGGCGACATGTTCGAGGTGGTCAAGAACGAGAAGGTCGCCAGGCAGAAGGCGTCTGATGCATCCGATGCCGTTCGCGCCGAGGAACTCGTCGTCCCCACTTCCACCGAGCGGTTCGAGGGCCTGCTCGAGCAGCTGCGCACGGCTGACCATTCCGAGCTC
>JABDMN010000059.1 GCA_013001485.1 Acidimicrobiia bacterium | reverse complement strand
GGATGACGGCGCTGCCAAACGGCTCTGCTGTGGTGTTGGTGCAGCCACCATCTCGGTAGGCCTGATACCTCGCCCGCAGCGAGAGCGGATGCGTCGCCTCCCCGTCAGCCGAGTAGCTCGTGAAGTTGCTCCACCTCACCGCGACCGGCGGGTCGTCACACGCCGCAAACGACTCGGTCCACACCACGATGCTCGTGAGCGAGTCGGCACTCGGAGACACAACCAGCTCTCGAACGATGACCCTGACATCGGATTCCGGCTGTTCGATCACGCCGCGCCATTGGCCGTCGCCGGCTCGCTCGATCGACAGCCGATACCGGAGACCCGGGGCCCAATGGAAGTCGCGTGTGTTGGGATCATCGGGTGCCGACGGCAGCGCTGACTCAGTCCCGTCCAGGATCGAGCCGTCGGGTGCGTACCCACCCCAGTTGGCGGCCTTGGAGCCGGGATAGGCCGGGTGGTGCTGGAGGCCGAGATGGGCACCTCCGTGGAGGCGGCCGGTCATCGAATCCACAAACGAGGCCTGGATCGCCCAGAAGTACAGACGGGGAACGGCGGGTGGCTCGAGGATTTCGAGGTCAACGCTGACCCGCACCGCGTCGACACCTCCTGACTCCCACCAGAGGTGCATCGACGATGCCCCGTTGGGCGACGGAGGCAGGCCCCTCTCCCGCTTGAGCAGCGCCACTCCTATCCGTCCTCTTCGGGCGGGAACGTCACCATCACGTCATCAAGCGGTTTGCGCTGCAGGTCGGGGACCACACAATCGTCGCCGGGGTAACCCACCGGGAACAAGATGAAGGGTCGCTCGTTGTCCGGGCGCTCGAGCAGCTTGGTGAGGAACGCCATCGGGCTCGGGGTGTGGGTGAGGGTGACAAGCCCCATCTGGTGCACAGCCGCCACGAACAAACCGCAGGCGAGCCCAACGCTTTCCTTGACGTAATAGTTCTTGAACCGGTTGCCGTCGGGGTCGACGCCGTACCGCTGCTCGAAGGCCACCACGATCCAGGGAACGGTCTCCAGGTACGGCTTGTGCCAATCGGTGCCGAGAGGAGCCAGGGCTTCCAGCCAGTCGGGTGGGAGTCTCCCGCCCTCGTAGTTCTCACGCTCCTCAGCCTCAGCAGCCTCTCGGATCCGTCGCTTGGTCTCGGGGTCGCCAATGACGACGAACGTCCACGGTTGGCGGTGGGCGCCAGAGGGAGCCGTGGAAGCGGTGGCGATGGCGCGGTCGATCAGCTCGCGGGGCACCGGGTCGTCAGAGAAGTACCGCACACTTCGCCGGCTATCCATCGACTGGTGGAATGCCTCGGCGCGACGATGCATCTCGTCGACGGGAAGGCGCTCTGGCCGATAGGGGGTGAAGCCGCTCACCGATGCTCCTCAGAGTCGAACGTTGGGATCTCGTCCGGCATCAGAGGGTTGGGCAGGTTGGCGTAGTACCGCCCGAGCGTCTCCGAGTCGCATGTCTCGCACAGGTCGATCACCCGGGTACCCACCACCGACAGCTGAGTCCCGCGGGACTTCTCGAGGATCGCGAGGTGCACGGCCTGGAGCGCCGTCGACCCACACCGGTCACAGTGAGGCGACAGGTCTCTCGCCCACGAGGCTCCGCACGACCCGCAGGTCACATCGATGCGGTCGTCGTGCCTGTAGCCGCGAAGGTCGTCGGTCTCGCCGCAACTTGGGCACCTGATGTCCATGCCGGGAGCGTACCGGTGGCAACCTCGACGCTGGCACAATGATCCGATGCCGCGTCCGTCAGATGACTTCATCGAAAAGGCGATCACCGATGCGATCGACGCTGGGGAGTTCTCGGGACTTCCTGGTGAGGGAGAGCCGATTGCCGGCCTCGGCGATTCCTACGACCCGGCGTGGTGGGCCAAGTCGAAGATCCAGAAGGAACGGGCTCACGATCGAGAGATGGCAGTCCGCGAGGATCTTCCTGGACTGTTGCGTCGGGCATTCGCTGCCGATACCGAGGGCGAAGCGGCGACCCGGTTCTCAGCGATCAACGCCACACTCGCCGCAGCAGCGATACCGCGTCTCGATGAGGAAGCTCTGCTCGACAAGTGGCGGCGGGCGCAACGCCCCTAAACAACCAGAGAGCGATCGACGTCGTCGACCGAGGCGGCGCCACACAGCGCCATGGCCCGGGCAGTTGCGGTCCGGAAGAACTCGAGAACATCGGTGACACCGGAAGCCCCATCGGCGGCTAGTCCCCACAGAATGGGGCGACCAATGAGCACCGCCCTCGCCCCCAGAGCCAGCGCCTTGACAACGTCGGTCCCCCGTCTCACTCCCCCATCGATGTAGACCTCCGCCCTGTCGCCAACCGCGGTGGCCACCTCCTCGAGAGCGTCAGCGGTGGCGATGCACGTGTCGAGCTGCCGCCCACCGTGGTTGGACACCACCACCGCAGCCGCTCCGGCATCAACCGCCATGGCTGCGTCATCGCCACGCACGACACCTTTGACCAGCACGGGCAAACCGCTTTCGGACTTGATCCACTCGATGTGCTCGAACGTGAGCCCGGGGTCGATAGCAGTGTCGGCATAGGCCGCCAGACCCGAGCCTTCGGCATCGGGAGTCCCGGTCTGGAGGTTGGCCATCTCGTGACCTTCGATCGAGAAGGCATTGCGCTCGTCGCGGGGCCGGTGCCCGAGGACCGCCAGGTCGACGGTCAGCACGATCGCCTCGTACCCGGCGCCCACGGCCCGCTCGATGAGTGACCTCGTGACGTCGTTGTCGCGATGCACGTAGAGCTGGAACCAACGGGG
The DNA here is from genome assembly GCA_013001485.1 of Acidimicrobiia bacterium. Classification (GTDB taxonomy): domain Bacteria; phylum Actinomycetota; class Acidimicrobiia; order Spongiisociales; family UBA5794; genus JABDIW01. The sequence goes on along the minus strand of JABDMN010000059.1, from coordinate 6,228 downwards.
CGCATCGACCGAGGCCGCGATGTCTTCGAGTGAGGTCGTTGCGAGGGTGGAGGCGATCATGAGGGTGTCGGCACCTGCGGCGGCACGAGCAGTGCCGATCTCGCCCTGTGGGTGAGCCAGCTTGTGATACGCCGTAGGGGCAACGAGCACCGGCATCGAGACCGGTGTGCCCAGAACGGTCGTCGCAAGGTCAACGTCCGTGACGTCTCGCAGTACACGGGGGCGCAACCGCATTCGTTGCCAGGCAGCGAGATTGTCGGCGAGCGTCAGCTCATCGTCGGCACCGCCGGCGTAGTAGTCGTAGGTGCCTGGGGTCAGGTTCCCCTTGGCGACGCTCTCGAGCAGGGTGAAATCCACGCGCCGACCCTATCCCCGGGCCGATCCGGGGTGGCGGTGCGACCCGGTCATCGCACTATTTGCTCTTGGCCGGTTCCACATGAAGGCCGGCGAGTTCGACGACGCTGTGATGGCCATCGTCCCAATCGACCTCGGCACGAGTGCCGCGAACTTCGATGATCTTGCCGGTCTCTCCGTGCTGACCCACCTTCTTGGTGAGGCGGGACACTCGATCGCCTTTGCGCATAGGTATGACCTCCTGAGCGCAGAATACGCCCGGCGGGGTCGGCCTGTCTCAGGTCTGAAGTCCCTCCGCGTACCGAATGATGGCCCCGGCGACGTCGAGACCGCTGGAGGTCTCGATGCCCTCCAGCCCCGGTGAGGAGTTGACCTCGATGACGACGTATCCGTCGTCTGTGGGGAGCATGTCGACCCCGGCGACACCAAGCCCGAGAACCTCGGCGGCGTGCACCGCCAGCGCCTCGTTCTCTGACGACAGTTCGATCGCTCTCGCCGTGCCGCCCTGGTGCAGGTTGGCGCGGAACTCGCCCGCAGGGGCGGTGCGCTCCATGGCCGCCACCACCTCTCCGCCGACCACAAACGCCCGCACATCACGGCCATCGGCCTCGACGTACTCCTGGACGAGGATGTTTGCGTCAAGCTGACGAAACGCTCCGATCACCGACTCGGCGGCCTTTCGGGTTTCGGCCAGCACAACACCACGGCCCTGCGTCCCCTCGAGAAGCTTCACGATCAAGGGAGCCCCGCTCACGACTTTGACCAGCTCATCGATGTCGCGCACGTCGTGGGCGAACCCGGTCACTGGGAGCCCGATGCCTTCGTGGGCGAGCAGCTGGAGCGCTCGCAGCTTGTCTCGGGAGCGGGCGATGGCGTCAGACGTGTTGGCGGTGGGCACTCCCATCACCTCGAACTGGCGAACGACGGCGGCGCCGTAGAACGTGTAGGTGGCACCGATGCGTGGGATCACGGCCTCGGGACGGAGGCGCTCGCCGGAGTAGACGACCGAGGGCCGTTTCGACGTGATGTCCATCGTGCAACGCAGGTAGTTGACGACCTGCACGTCGTGGCCGCGGTCAACGGCTGCGTCGACGAGGCGAGCCGTCGAATACAGGTGCGGGTTGAGCGACAGGATGGCGAGCTTCACGAGGCTTCTCTCAGGTCGGGATGGTCACGGCCCATCTTGAACGATGTTCCCGGGTCGACGGTGAACTTGCCGCGGACGGCCTGCCGGCCCAGCAGCATGCGGAAGCCCATAGTGTCGCGGCGCGACAGCGTGACCTCCACTTCCCACCGCCGGTCGCCAAGCTCGAGCGTGGTGGTGATCACCGGTCGAATCTCGGTGCGTCCGCCACCACCAGGATTCCGAATCCTGCGAAAACCCACGAGGGGGGCCTCGACGAGCAACTTGCCGCGGGCAGTGCGTTGCCGGGGATACACCCAGAATCGAACCATTCGCTGACCGTTCCGCTCGAAAGCCTCGACGCTGCGAGCATGGAGCGATGACGTCCGCGCCCCGGTATCGACCTTGGCCTTGATGGCGACGTCGAAGTCGGGGAGTCCCACCCACTCCCGCCACCCGATGACCGGTTTGATTCGTGCCACGGACCGGGATGGTAGAGCTGTCGACGACCGCGCCCCGAAAGCCTGTAGCCGGCGCCGCTGAGGCCGATACCAACAAGATGCACGGTGTTCTGGCTTCCTCCGCCGACTCAATCGGCGCGCAACGGCTCGCCGGGGCCCTTACGCGTTTCACCGCAACGGTTGCCGGGATGGTCGGCATCGGATTTGCCATCGTCGGTGTTCTCACCGGCGATCGGGGCTCAGTCGTTCGCTCGGTAGGCCCCCTCGTTCTCGCCGCTGTCGCCATGGCCATGATCACGGCCAAGCGCGAACGGGTGATACCGCTGATGGTCGCTGCTGTCGTCGTGGTGCTCGTGCAAGTGCGCGTCGTAGGACTCGAGGGCGCGGAGACTCCCGCTGCCGTTGGCCTCGTCGTCATCGGTATGGCTGGTGCACTGTTCGTGACCCGGCGGCTCGCGGCCTTCTTCTTGGCATACGGCGCGTTGATAGTGGCCGGGCAGCTGTGGTGGCAATGGCCCGACTACGCAGACGGGCTTGCCCGATCAGTCGGATCGCTCGTCGCATTTCTGTTCGCATCGTGGCTCGTTCTCACTCTGCGAGACTCACTGCTGAGCGGCTCGGAGCGCTACGAGTTGCTGTTCTCCAAGGCTCCGGTGTCTTTATGGGAAGAGGACTTCAGCCAACTCGTTCCCTGGCTGGACGCGCTTCACGCGCGCGGAGTCTCTGACCTCGAGGCATACCTGCGTGGTCACCCCCATCTCCTCCACGAAGCGGCGTCTCGCATCGTCGTCCGTGACGTCAACGATGCGGCGATGCGGCTGATGGGAGCCCGATCCAAGGACGAATTGCTGGGACCGTTGGCGGCGGAAGGGCTCACGGAGACCGCGGCCGAGTCACTGATTCCTCAGCTTCTCGCGGTGTGGCATCGCTCCGACTACGCCGTTACCGAGATCAAAGGGGGTCGTACGCTCCTCGGCCGCCACCTAGACGGTCTTCTTCACTGGTCGGCGCCTCGGCTCGCCGGCCGACTCGATCTCGAGCACATCATCGTTGCCGTTGTCGACTTGACGGCTGTCCGTGAATCCCAGGCGCGCCTCGAGGAGTTGGTGGTTTCGAAAGAGGAGCTGGTGGCTTCGGTGAGCCATGAGATCCGCACTCCGCTGACTGCGATCGTCGGGTTCGCATCACAGCTCCGGGAACGTGACGCCAACCTCGGCGACGAAGAGCGAGGCGAGATCCTCGACGTCATCGCAAACCAGGGCCACGAGATCGCCACGATCGTCGACGACCTGCTGACGGCGTCTCGAGTCGAGATCGGTCGACTGAACATGGTCGAGGAGCTGGTCGCCCTCCGGGACGAGGTCAAGGCCGTCATCGAACCGATGGAGGCACCAATCCCATGCGATGGCGACGACGACGTTACGGCGCTCGCCGATCCGGCCCGAGTCCGCCAGATCATCCGGAACCTGGTCAACAACGCCCGCAAGTACGGGGGTCCTCAGATCAGAGTGGTGGTGAGGACCTACTCGTCTACGGCGATCCTCGAGGTCCGTGACTCTGGGGGACCCCTGCCGGCTCATGAACGCGAGGCGATCTTCGAGCGGTACTACCGCGCCCGACAGACGCCGGGCGTCGCAGGCTCGGTTGGCCTCGGCCTGAGCGTCTCTCGGACTCTTGCTCGCAACATGGGCGGCGAACTCGCCTACGACCACGACGGCACAGAGTCGATCTTCCGGCTGACGCTCCGCGCAGCGTGATCACGGGCTCTTGACAAGATCCCCGTGGCGCCAGACGTGGGACACGTGGTCCGGCCCCACCAGCACTGAGATGTCGTCGAGCGGGTTCCCGTCCACGGCGATCACGTCGGCATCGAATCCAGCCGTGAGCACCCCGGCATCAGGAGCCTGCGGCCCAAGGGTCAACGGCCCGTTTGCGGTTGCCGCCTCGATCGCCTGAATCGGCGTCATGCCGTGCTCGACCATGTGCTTCAGCTCGAGCCCGTTCATGCCCCACAGACCCGGGCTCACGAAGAAGTCCGTGCCCGTAGCGATGGTCACACCGGTTGTGATCGCTGTTTTGATGGCTAGCGAGTGCTGATCGGCCACGGCGACGGCCTTGCGATAGGCGTAGGCGGGCATGGCGGATTCCATACCGAGAAGCTGCTCGATAACCGACCGGGTCGGCACCAGGACTGCGCCGGCCTCGACCATCGCCTCGGCGGCTTCGCCATCGAGGTAGCTGCCATGTTCGATCGTCTTCACCCCGGCCCTGAGCGCAGCCATGATCCCTGGCTTGCCGTGACAGTGAGCGGCAACCACCCGCTCGGAACGAGCCGCCTCCTCGACGATGGCTCTCAGCTCCTCGTCGGAGAACTGCTGGTGGATGGGATGGTCGATCTCGGACATGACCCCACCGGATGCGCACACCTTGATGACCTTGGCGTTGCGTCGGAGCTGGCTCCGCACCGTCTTGAGGACCTCCGGGACGCCGTCGCACACTGCGAGGAACGGATGGGTCATGACGAAGTCGAGCGGGAAGGCGTGGATGTCGGCGTGACCGCCGGTTTGGGACAGCACACCGCCGGACCCATAGATCGATGGACCGACGGCGGCTCCCTCATCGATGGCGACGGCCAGATCGACACCGAGGCCGCCTACCTCACGGATGCTGGTGAATCCGGCCATCAGGGCCCGCTGGGCATCAGCAATCGTGCGCACGGCCGCAGTCGCCGGCGACAGCTTGAGGACGTCTTCGAGGTTGGGGCCGGTGACGCCGATGAAGTGGGCGTGACAGTCCCACATTCCCGGCATGACGGTCTCCACCCGGTGGACTGCGACGTCCGGGGTCTCGGGAGCGCCGGTCGCCGGGCCTGCGTAGGTGATGGCGCGGCCGTCGGTGATGACAACGCCGTTGATGATCGGATCTCCCCGCCCGGGGATCAGTGTGGTGGCTTCAATTCGGTGCATGACCGCGACGCTACCGGGTGAGCCTCATCCGAGTCGATTGAGGGCGTTGAGAAGTCGGTCGACCTCATCGATGGTGTTGTAGTGACAGAAGCCGATGCGGATCAGGCCACCCTTGTCGAGCCATCCCAGCCGGGACATCACCTCGACTGCGTAGTAGTGACCGGCCCATACGAAGATGCCCTCCTTGCCCAGGTCCTCGGCAATCATTCGTGCTGGAGCGGCCCCCACGGACAAGGCAAATGTGGGAGCCCGACCCTCGGCAGCGTCAACCCCATAGAGGGCGACCTTCTCGAGCGAAGCGATCCCGTCTAGGAAGCGTTGCGACAAAGCCGCCTCGTGGGTGTGCACACGACTCATGGCATCGACCAATCTCGCTCGCCGAGTGGCACCCTCTCCAAGGCCAGCGATGTGGTCGACTGCGGCCGTCACGCCGGCAAGCGACTCGAAGCTCTGGGTTCCGGTCTCCCATTTCCCCGGCGGATCCGACGGAGCAGGGCGGACCTTGTAAGCATCGAGGGAGGCAAGCAGGTCGCCCTTGCCGTAGACGATGCCAGTGTGAGGGCCGAAGAACTTGTAGGCAGACGCTGCGTAGAAATCGACGTCCCACGCCGCAACGTCGACGGAAACGTGCGGTGTGGCGTGGACGCCGTCGACGAACACGAGAGCTCCCACAGAGTGGGCGGCGGCGGACATCCTGACCACGTCGACCTCGGTACCCACAGCGTTCGATGCCCGGGTGACGGCCACCAACCGGGTCCGGTCGTCGATTGCTCGCTCCGCCGATGACCAGTCCAGCCTGCATCCGTCGTCGGGGTCGAAGTCGATCCAGTGAACGTCGACGCCGCGGTCGCTTGCGGCGCGCACCCAGGGGCTGATGTTGGCGTCGTGATCGAGACGGGTAACGACGATGTTGTCGCCCTCTTCCCAGGTCCGGGCGATGGCGCGGGACAGGGCGAAGGTGAGGCTGGTCATGTTCTGGCCGAACATCACCTCTCCTGGTGAACACCCGAACAAGTCCGCCATCGCGGCGCGAGCATCGCCAACGGTCTGCCCTGAGGCAACGCTCGATGGGAAGGGGCCTCCGAGGTTGGACCCGCCCTTGGCGAGATAGCCCGTCATGGCGGCGATCACCGACTCTGGAACCTGCGTCCCTCCGGGGCCGTCGAGGTACACCGCGGGCTGGTCGCCCACCATCCTGGTCAGCGCTGGGAACCTTGCTCGGACAGCTTCGACGTCGAACATGCCACTCACGCTAGGCGGGTGGGGCGCCGAGCTCCGGCAAGTCCTCGGGCCATGGCGGCACCGTCCGGGCGAACCCGTCGTC
>JABDMN010000058.1 GCA_013001485.1 Acidimicrobiia bacterium | reverse complement strand
ACAGAAGACGCCGTCCGGCGGATCGCAATCTTCGCCGGGCTCCTCTATTCCGTTGCCGCATCCCGCAGCCACCGTGCAGTCGACGTCGATCGTCCGGCGGGCCGCGCTGTTGTTGCTGCCGTCGGGGAGAAGGCCGTTGCAGCTATCGAAACCGTCATCGGAGAGGGCGACGATGATTTGGCACAGACCGACGTCGGTGCACTCGACCGTGTTGGCCACGGCTTCGCAGCCGCTGACCGTCTCGCAGCTTGCCGCGGTTCCGAAGTTGCCAACGACGTTGCTACAAGCACCCACGGCCTGCACGCCGACCGTCACGGCGTCGCCGTCCGGATCGTAGACCTCGGTCGCGATGTCGACGAGGTTGCCGACGGACTGCGTCGTCGGGGTGACCAGAATCTGGCGGTACTCCGCACACTGGTTGAAGGTGCCGTCGCTGCGGACGCCGCCGTATCGCGGCGAGTGGATGCAGGCCAGGACGACCTCAAAGGACGTGGTCTGGTCGGTCACGACCTGAACGGGACTTGCCTCGCCCGTGCACACGGTGTTTCCGGTGTTCGAGGTGGCCGTGTACGAAAAGTGGCAAGCTCCGGCGGGGATACCCTGCTTCTCAAAGAGGCCGATGGTGTTGTACGGCTCCGGACCTTGCGAGGTCGCGGTGTTGATCGTGAAAGTTTCGGGGTTGCTTTGCGGAGGCCGCGGAACACCCAAGACCGGGTCGGTCCCTTCGCACCAGAACGAGACTTCAACGGCGTCGATCTGCTCGTTGGGGCCCGCCGGGGGGGTTGCAAGCGTGACCTCCATGTCGACGCTGCCGATGCCTGGTTCAGGTTGGTCTGAGCTACAGCCTGGAAGTGCTACGGCGAAGGCCGCACACGTCAGCGCGACTGAGCTCGCGAATCGTGTAAATGTCATCCCTATTTCTCCTTGTGATCTTTTCACGGGCTCGGTTCCGCAAGGTTTGTTCGGACATCGAACAAACCAGAGAAGGAGGGGTGGATAACCCGACACGTTTCCGGAGATCAACCCCCAAATCTAAGGACGTCGCGGGTGTCGCGAGGGTGGCCCGAATTTGTGAGATGCATCACTGGAATGCGGACGCTCTGGAGCTTGAAGCCCCACACAGCGCCACACATCGGCGTGGTTGTCGCCTCGATCAGGCGATGAGTCGGTTATCACTGAGAAACCCTCGAGTCTATCGAGGGACCCCAGTCCATGCCGGGCATGCGGGGTAATCTGGCCTACATGAATTCACGGTAAGAGAGTGTCTCCACTGAACGCGATCAGAGCCTCCCGATGGGACAAGACCCTCGGACGACGAGCGTTGTGCATCGCAGCATGGCCACAGCCCCCGACGGCATGTCCGAAAAGTGCCAACTTGCCCGTCACAAACGGTCGGACGCACCGGAATGCAGCTTAATGCGGGCACTGGACTAAGTGGCTTGGCAAGACACGGTTGTGCCTGCCATCGTGTGCAGTGCGTCTAGTGGCTCTTGGACCAGGAGACTTTGAGTGCATTCCTTCGTTAGATTTGGCTACATCGCGTCGTTCGGCATCCTCTTCGTTTCAGGTTGCGGAGACGCCGGGAGCAATCCTGAAATCGAGTGCGCGCAGAGCGTGTGTCCGTGCAGCGAGGGCGGCATTCGGGCGGCCATTACCGAGGGGCTCGGGCCGTACACCTTCGACTGCGATGGTCCTACGACGATCATCGCCGGCCGCGAGATTGTCATCGATGCCGATGTCACGCTGGACGGTGAGGGCATGCTCACGGTGGACGGGAACGGAGCACACCGTGTGTTCTCCGTGCCCGACGGTGTGACGGCAGAGCTCATTGGGTTCACCGTGACCAACGGGCGCGAAACCGACGAGCACGGTGCAGGCATTCGAAACGAGGGCACGCTGACGCTGCGCAACACCATCGTCTCCGGGAGCTCCGCAGGCCGCGACACTGGATGCAGGACCACCGACCCAAATCTGCTTTGTTCCGAAGGCGGCGGGATATGGAACGCTGGGACGCTCACCCTGATGGACAGCACGGTTTCCGGGAACTCGGCGCCGTTCGGCGGTGGCATTGCAAACCGGCAGGGTAGCCTGACGGTCATCGACAGCGATGTGCTTGCGAACTCCGCAGAGGGATGCCGAGGGGCCGCGGCTGTCCTGTGCAGCGGTGGAGGCGGGATATGGAACTCCGCCGCGCTGACGATGATCAACAGCACCGTGTCTGGCAGCACCGCAGACTGGGGCGCTGGTATCTACACCCGCGCAGGGGCGCCGACACTGACCAACAGCACGGTTTCCGGGAACGCCGCGGGCTTCGACGGCGGCGGCCTCTTGAACTTCGAGACGCTCACGCTGATCGACAGCACTGTGGCCGACAACGTGGCCGGTCAGAGCGGCGGTGGGATTGCCAACCAACAACCAAGTACGCTGGAGTTGACCAACAGCACGCTCTCGGGCAACACCGCCGCTGCTGCGGGCGGCGGCCTCTTCAATCCGGTCGGCGCGGCCGCCGATCTCCTGAACACCACCGTCTCGACCAACACCGCCGAGAGAGAGGGGGGCGGCATCTACACAGAGGGGGCGTTGTTGCTGATCAGCAGCACGATTGCCGCCAACGATGCACCGACGGGTAGTGCGATTTACGATCCCGGGACGCCCAACGCGGCCCCACGCTCGATCATGAATACCGCGGTCGAGGGTAACTGTGCGGGTTCGCCGTTGGACTCCGGCGGCTACAATATTGAAAGCCCCGGCAACACCTGCGGTTTCGACCAGCCTACCGACCAGCCTGCCGAAGGTCAGCTGAACCTAGGCCCGCTCCAAGACAACGAGGGCCCCACCCAGACCCATGCGCTGCTAGCGAACAGTGTCGCAGTCGACCAAATTCCCGAGGCCGATTGCGTCGACGGCGCCGGCGCACCCTTGACTGCAGACCAACGCGGAGAGCCTCGTCCGGCGGGTGCGAGCGCAGCCTGCGACGTGGGTGCGTTCGAAGCTCAGCCCTAAGCTCGCCTGCTCGTCCGCAGCACTGTCATCGTCTTTCCCCAGGCACGTGTTGACATAATTTCTTGGGATTGATACTTCGTTCGCTGCTCGAACAATCGGCCGATTCGTCGCCCGGAGGCATGTTCGCGCTGGAGATCCAACACGGTGGATGAGGCTTTTCCCAACGGCTTCACTTGGGGCGTCGCAACTTCGGCCTTCCAAATTGAAGGAGCCCACGATATCGACGGAAGACGGCCATCGATCTGGGACACCTATGCGTCGCAACCTGGGCTCATCGAAGACGGCAGCAACGCCCATGTGGCGTGCGACCACTACCATCGTCACGCGGAGGACATCGCGGTGATGGCGTCCCTCGGGCTCGACGCGTACCGCTTCAGCATTGCCTGGCCTCGAGTTCTTCCCGCCGGGCGCGGCACGGTCAACGTTGCAGGGCTCGATTTCTATGACCGGCTGGTCGATGGGCTCTTGGCGGCCGGAATTGCGCCATGGGCGACGCTCTACCACTGGGACCTGCCGCAGGCACTCGAAGACGAGGGCGGCTGGACCAACCGTGCCACCGTAGACGCATTCGTCGAGCTCGCCGACGCCGTCACGGCGCGTCTTGGCGACCGCGTGCAGCAATGGATCACGCACAACGAACCCTGGTGTGTGAGCGTGCTTGGACATGCCCATGGGGTGCACGCGCCCGGACGAAAAGACTGGCGCGATGCCTTGGTCGCATCCCATCACTTGCTGCTGAGCCACGGGCGTGCCGTGCCCGTGATTCGTCGCAACTCGGCGGGGTCGAAGGTGGGCATCACCACGCTGGTGTCCGAATGCGTGCCTGCTTCGCCGAGCGAGGCCGACCGGCTCTCGGCGACACAGTACGACGGCGAGCTCAACCGTTGGTTCTTGGATCCGATCTATTTGGGTCTTTACCCAAATGACGTGATCGAGTACCACGAACACGAAGGGCGACTGCCGGATGGCATGAATTTCGTAAGGCCACGTGACCTAGAAGAGATCAAGACCCCAATCGACTTTTTGGGCGTCAACTACTACAGCCGGGCCGTGGTCCGCAGCGCCACGATTCCCGAGACCGACAACGAACCAAGAACCATTCCGCTTCCTGACCCCGCCGAGCTCACCGACATGGGCTGGGAAGTCTATCCCGACGGGCTGGCTCGAACCCTCATCCGATTGAATGACGACTACGAGCCGGGCTCCTTGGTCGTCACCGAGAACGGCGCGGCGT
>JABDMN010000238.1 GCA_013001485.1 Acidimicrobiia bacterium | reverse complement strand
GTCGATCGGGTGGTCGTGGCTGAGCTGAATCACGGCCTGTACCGGCGGGAGATCGAGCGCCTCGCCGGCGACCGCGAGGTCATCGGTGTCAACCGCATCGATGGTGAACTGATCTCCGTCGCCGACCTCCTCGGAGCGGTCTCATGACAACGGTTCTTCGCCTCGACTCGTACCGCAACGACACCGGATATCCGTTCTGTCCTGGGTGTGGGCACGGCAGCGTCCTCGACTCGCTCAACGAGGCGTTGGTCACTTTGCAGCTCGACCCTGCCGAGGTCGTCATCGTGTCTGACATCGGGTGCGCAGGCCTTTCCGATCAGTACTTCGCCACCTCTGCGTTCCATGGCCTGCACGGCCGCAGCGTCACCTACGCCACCGGGGTCAAGCTCGCCCGCCCTGAGCTGACGGTGATCGTGATCATGGGCGATGGCGGAACCGGTATCGGAGGCACCCACCTGATCAACGCTGCCCGCCGCAACGTTGGCGTCACGGTGCTGGTGATGAACAACCTCAACTTCGGGATGACCGGCGGCCAGCACTCCACAACCACTCCGGAAGGGTCGGTCACCTCGACCACTCCGCAGGGCTCGTTGGAGCACCCGCTCGACATCTGCGGGACCGTCGATGTCAACGGTGCCGGGTACGTGTATCGAGGGACCTCATTCGATCCCGATCTCGCCAACCGGATGGTCGACGCCATCCGTCACCCCGGCTTCGCCCTGCTCGACATCTGGGAGCTGTGCACCGCCTACTTTGTTCCGAAGAACCGGCTGGGAAAGAAGGGCCTCGAGTCACTGATCGACGACCACGGCTACGCCCGTGGCGTTGTCGCCGACCGCGACGTCGACGGGTACGAGCGGTTGTACCGCGATCAAGCAGCCGCACTGCCTCCGCTGCGAGAAACGGCCGGGCTCTCCGCCGATTTCTCGTCAGAGGTCACCAAGACGATCTCCCTGCTGATCGCTGGTTCGGCAGGGGCCAAGGTCCGCTCAGCGACCCGACTGGTCGCCGAAGCTGCCATCCGCTCTGGCCTGTGGGCTCGCCAGCGCGGCGACTATCCCGTGACGGTCAAGACCGGCCACAGCGTGAACCACCTGGTGATCTCCCCCACCGAGCAGCCCGCCCTGCCAGTGACGACCCCCGATGTCCTCGTCCTCCTGTCCACCGACGGCCTCCGCAAAGTCGAAAGCAACCTGGAGAGGCTGACGCCGAGTTCGACCGTGTTCACAGTCCCGGAGTTCGCCGACATCGACACCCGGGCGCGAGTCGTGATAATCGACCCCAACGCCACAGGCGAACGGATCCCGAAGACCAACCACGCCCTGGTCGTGCTCGCCGCTGCAGCGACCAGCCTCGGCATCCCCATCGACGCCCTCTACGCCGCCGCGGCAGGCCCCTTCGAGGAAGAGAACCTCAAGGCAATCGATGCAGGCCTGGCAGCCGATAGCCGATAGCCGATAGCCGGTAGCTCCGGGCGATGACGCCGCAAGGGCGCCACCGCCCGTCACGTGGTCAGAGCCTCTGGATGCCGAGCGTCGCTTCCTGCCAGGCAGTTCCGAAGTGTCGAATGGCGTCTCGTGACAGACCGCCTGCGTCCGCCGCGTACCCGTCGGCGAGGGCGGCCTCGGCGTCGGCAATGCGGTCCGGGCTGGCTCCGACGTCATACGCCAGGTCCAACTGCAGCTCGGCCAGCGTCCGATCGAGGAACACGATCTGATCAATCACCACCGCGATGCCTCCAGCGGCACCGCCTTCGAGTGCGGCTGCCTTCTGCAACTCGCCCACAGCGCTTTCGTGACGGAGGAAGACTCGTCCGCCAAAGCGCATGTCCAGAGAGTTGCCGTCACCGATCCACAGGCGGTCGTACGACGAAGCCCACAGCTCGAACCATGCCTTGAACACGTATCGCCGCTCGAGGCGATCCCCGGCCACCAGCAACAGGTCAGCCGTGCCGGGCATCACCGAGTCGGTGAGCGCCTGACCGAGGCCACCTTCGAAGTCGAGCTCGTAGGCACCGACATCACAACCCGTCAGCTGGGGACGAGCAACTCCGCGCTGGTCGTGCGTGGGACAGCTCGCCGCATCGGCGGCGTCCATGGCGGGACCGGCGAACACCAGCGCGTGGGTCTGGGCAGACCCACCGTTGTCGGCGAGTGGCTCGAGACCGGCGTCGGCAACGATCTGATCGGTGCCACCTGCGAAGCAGGTGTCGTCACTGAACACGTTGTTGCCCAGCGAGTTGATCGCCACCGCCCCGGCGCCAAACGGAGCCAGGAAGCACCCAAACCACTGGTTACCGGCGATGATGCTGTTGCCAACGTTCAATGTTGCAGCGCTGGGCCCAAATGTGCCGACAAACACCGCTGATGGGGCCCAATCGGGTCCCACGTTGTCGCTGACCGTCGTGAAGCTCATGTCTGTGACACCGTCTGTCAAGAACATGGCGCCACCGTGCCAGCCGAGCGACACGTTGCCGCTGATCGTGCTGTTGACGATCGTGGCGTTGGCCAAAGAGCGGATTCCGCCGCCGACGTCAGCCGAGACGTTGCCGCTGATCGTGCTGTTCTCGATGACGGTCGTCGAGTCGAAGAAGCCATACAGGCCTCCTCCCGACCACGCTGCTGTGTTGTTCGACACCGTGGAGTCGACGAGATGCAAGCTGGCGCCGGCACCGGTGTAGATACCGCCGCCGCCTTGCCAGAAGTCTCCGGCGTCCGTGGCCATCGTGCACCCGGTAACGGTGGAGTGGTCCAGCGTCAGGTCACCGTTGTTGAGCACACAACCGGCCAGCTGCCAGCCCCAACCACCGCTCAGCGTGAGGTGGTGAACCTCGGCGACGACCCCGGGGTCGACGATGAGCACGCGATCTGCACCGCCACCATCGAGGGCCAGGTTCGGTGCACCAGATCCGTCGATGACCATTGCCTTGTCGACGACAATCGGTCCGGACGTCAGCGCAATCGTGCCTCCCGCCAAAGCCGGGTCGAACGTGACAGTGCCTCCGGTGGCGACATCGGCGAGAGCCTCCCGCAGGGAACCGGCACCGGAGTTGGCGAGCGTGGTGACCACCACCTCGGTGGGCGGCGGGGCTTCCACGAGGCGCACCTGGTCGAGCACCAGCGATCCTGATGCCGGCATGGCGAACCCGTAACCGTTGACTCCGGACAGGGTCAGCCCGTCGTCGGGAGCCCCGGCAGGCTGGTCGGCACTGCGCACGAACGAGTCGAGCGGCAATTCCACCTGACGCCAACCTGCGACATCGTCGACGAACGATGCCTCGAATCGCTCCGCGGTGTCATCGGGTTGGTAGACCCGCACGTAGTCGACCTTCATCTCTTGAGGGAAGGTCGTGGTGTCGGCGATCGGGCCGCCGAAGTTGCCGCCCACGGCGAAGTTCAGCAGTAGAAAGATCGGATCGTTGAACACCCATTCGTTGGGAGCGACGTCTGAGGGCGTCGCCGTGTGATAGAGGATGTCGTCCACGTACCACTCGATGAGATCTGGCTGCCAGTCGATGGCGAACGTGTGGTAGTCAGCGGACACGCCACCGGGGAACGGATAGGTGTTGCCGTAGGCAGCCCCACCCGAGTAGCCGGGACCGTGGATGGTCCCGAAGATCTCGTCGGGGATCCGGCTGACATACTCCATGATGTCGATCTCGCCCGTCTGCGGCCAGCCCACTCGGTCGATATCGGTGCCCAGGCTCCAGACCGCGGGCCACAAGCCGGCGCCACCATCGGGGACCAGGACACGCGACTCGATGCGGCCGTAGGCAAACTCGGCCGTGTGCCACGAGATGAGCCGCGCCGACGTGTATTCACACGGTCCGTAGAAGCAGTCGAGCGAGCCATCGGCCTCTTCGACCGTGATCACCAGGTTGCCTTCGCCATCGGTGGAGACGTTGGCGGGGTCGTCGGTGTAGTACTGCAGCTCGGAGTTGCCCCAACCGGGGATACCGTTCACCGTGCCGTCACCGAGCTCATAGCCCCAGTTGGCGGGGTTCGGCTGGGTCCCGGCGGCCTCGTCGAACTCATCAGCCCATGCCAGCGTCCATCCGGCCGGACCGGGATCCGGAGCCTCGTTGTCGAGCAGCTCAACAGTGACCTCATCACCAGTGTTCTGCCCGTAGTGCCAGAACGTCAGCGACTCGATGCCGGTCCAATCCTCTCCGATAGCGAACTGGCGACTGATCGCAGTACCGCCAGTTGCTTCGAGGATGCGCTCGTAGTCGCCCTGGCCGGGAACGGCGATCGAGTCTCCAGCCGGGATCTCGGGGTTGTCGAGAACGCCGTCGGTGTCCCACAGGTAGGGGAACAACTCGAAGTCGTCCACGAGCAGCGGATCGAAGGGGTCATCGTTCTCGATGTTGACCCACCCGTGGAACACAGAACCAAGGGCAACGTCGACTGGGTTCGAGAGAAGCAGGATGAGCCGTTCGGTGTCCTCGTATTTCCCGTCGTCGAGCGTCTCGACCGGGAACGACAACTCGGTGGGCCCACCCTCCACGAACGTCAGGGTGCCGGTGGGGAGCGGTGACACGAAGTCACGGTCGGCTTCGGCCACGACGGTGTCCACCGAGTAGTCGACCGAGACCTGGGTTGGGTCGGTCGGCTCCAGGCCGAGCTCACGGCTGAGCTTCACGGCGACTGTGGCTGTTCCGCCCTCGGTGACATCGAACTGGTTGGTGGAGAACCCAACGGCCAACGCCGGGATGTCCGCTTCGCCGTACAACGACACATCGTCGATGTAGAACGAGAGCGGACCACCGGTGCCGAGCGTCCCAAATGCCCAGCCGTGTACCTCTTTGAGCGTCAGCTCATCGGTGGGGGCGCCGTTGCCGACTCCCTTGACGGTGAAGGTGTTGAACGGGAACTCGAAGTACTGCCATCCAGTGAAGTCGTCTGTGAGAGCGACCGTCCACCGCTGCGCATCGTCAGTCGTCGAGTCAGGGTTGCGGTTCTCCAGCAGGTCGATGAACAGATCGGTACCCGAGTTGTTGCCATGCAGCCACAGCGACATGCCGGCGCTCTTCGACCAATCCTGAGGGACCCAGGTGTCGACGGTCTCGTTCTCGAAGCCGTGGATGACGCCTGCGAAGTTGACGACGTCCATGTCTATGGCGAGCACGTTGTTGTCAGCCGGAAGCCCAGGAACCAGAACCGGAGGGGAGGCCTGGGAGACGCTCACGGAGCTGTCGCCGTCGCGGAACGTGTAGAAGCCGATATCGATGCCGTTGGCGTCAGCGCCGCTGTTGAGCGGAGCTTCGAAGTCGTCGACGGTGATCTGGTCCAGAGCGAAGTCGTCGAAGTAGACGACGTCGGCGCCCTGAGGCAAGACGATGGCCCAGGCCCAGATCTCGGTGAGAGTGAATCCGTCATCAGGGGCGCCGCCGGGCTGGAAGTCGGTGGCCCGGGTGAAGTCGGTCCAGGGAATCGAGACGAGGGTCCACCCGGCGTCGGTGTCGGTGAAGGAGTAGTCGAAACGCTCCGACGTGTCGGTGGCAGGGTTCGACCGGTTGTCGGAGATCTCGGCCTGATAGGTCAGACCCGACCCGGTGCCGTAGAACCAGAAGCTGAAGCCCTCGGTGAGGCTCCAGTCCTGCGGCCCGGCGATCTCGTAGGCCGTGCCCAAGCCACCGAAGTCGGCCACGTTGTAGTCGAGGGTCAGGATGGTGTTGTCGCCAACCTGGTCGGGCCGAGCGAGCGGATCGGTGTCGGCCACGTTGAGCCCAGAGGTGTCCACGCTGACACCACCGACGAACGTGAAGAACTCCTCGGGGAAGTCGCCCTCGAAGTCGGTGAGCACGTCTGGGCCGTCCGGTGGTGCGGCCAGCGCGGCCGGGATGCCTCCGGGGGCCACCGCCACCATCGATGTGATCAGCAGCAGCGCAAGCGCAACCACGATCGAGCGGTGCTTACCTCGATGAACCGTACGGACCATGTCCGCTCCTCCTCGATCACTCCCCGCGGTCAGCCGCAGCGATTGCATATCCCTTCACAGCTCCCATGGGAGCGCTCCCAGGAAAGTAGCGATTGAGGAAAACTCCTGTCAAGCAGTAAGGGTTCGTCTATACCGGGATGGGACTCTGAGTAGCCGACTTCGGGGCAGCGGTAGCCCGAAACATCACTATGTGGACTGTTTGGCCCACTCCGAGTACGACCGCTTCGAGGCTGGGCCGAGCGACCGGTAGAGGTAGCTGCCCTGTGAGCCTTCGGGTTCCGACCCGATGTAGCTCTCCGTGCCACCCAGCGATCGTTGGTTGGCGAAGCATGTCTTGAGGATGGCCTTGCCGAGGCCTCGGCCCTGGAAGTCAGGATGCGTGGCGACGGGGTCGATGCCAGCTACGCCGGAGTCGGGGTCGACAGTCCCCCGGCAGTAGGCGACGATCCCGGCATCCGGGTCGCGCGCCACGATGCTGAGTTCGGGCCTGAACAGCGGATTGGAGGCAAGGCTCTCGAGGACCGGAATCCGGTTCCTGTCGCCGCCAAAGGCTCCCTCGAGACACCGGTCGACACCGGGGTAGTCCTCAGGTCCGGCAAGCGCGTCGACGACGAAACCCTCCGGGACGTTCGGCATCTCGGTAGCCGCGATGTCGTATCCCCACTCGAGGCCGGCGACAGCTCCCTTGCCGAACCCGTGGTCGACGAGAACCTCGTGGAGCCAGCCGGCCTCGTCACCGGGGTACAGGACCAGTCGCTCACCGTCGCGCCGCCCGATCAACCATTCGAGCGCCGCCGACACCAACGATTGATCCTCGGAGGCCGTGAGGATGCAATGGTCCTCTCGGCCGACTTCGGCGA
>JABDMN010000003.1 GCA_013001485.1 Acidimicrobiia bacterium | reverse complement strand
GATCTGCGCTGAATACGACGCGCTGCCCGAGGTGGGCCACGCCTGCGGTCACAACGTCATCGCCACAGCCGCGCTCGGCGCCGGGATTGCCCTGCAGCAGATAGCTGACGAGCTGGGGATTCGGGTCACGGTGCTGGGAACTCCGGCCGAGGAGGCCTACGGAGGAAAGGTCGACCTGATCAACGCCGGGGCCTTCAGTGACGCCGCGGCTTCGATGATGATCCACCCCTCCCCGATGGATGTGCTGGACCCGGATGTGCTGGCCGTCTCCCACGTCGACGTCGAGTTCCATGGCAAGGAGTCACACGCGGCCTTCGCACCCCAGGTGGGGATCAACGCACTCGATGCCGCCGTCCAGGCCTACGTCAACGTGTCGACCCTGCGCCAGGCCATGTACCCGACCGACAAGGTGCATGGAGTCATCACCTACGGCGGTGGCGCACCCAACGTCGTCCCGGCCCTCACCAAGATGTCCTGGTACGTACGAGCCGCCACCCAAGAGAGACTCAGAGAGCTGTACGACAAGGTGGTCGTCTGCTTCGACGGGGCGGCCCGGGCCACCGGGTGCACCTTCGAAGTCACCGAGAGCGGCCACACCTACGAGGACCTGAAGTCCGATCGGGTGCTCGCCGAGCTGTATCAGGAGAACTCGACTGCACTGGGGCGGCCACTGCCTCGGGGCGCCGAGATGGATTCGAGTGCCTCGGGTTCCACCGACATGGGCAACGTCAGCCATGTGGTTCCATCGATCCACCCGTTCCTCGGCATCAACTCCGCGCCCGCGGTCAACCATCAGAAGGAGTTTGCCGCTCACACGGTGACGCCCGATGGCGAGAAGGCGATCCGCGACGGAGCCCTGGGGATGGCGTGGACGATCATCGACCTCGCCGAGAGCGATCGCTGGGGCGAGTTGGGGCAATCCGCCAAGGACGGCTGAGCCACTCGTACGCTGCGGCGCGATGCTGCGTCGCGCTGGCCTGCTCACCCTCGGACTCCTGATTGTCTTCTCAGGAACGGCTGCGCTCGCCCAGAGCGAGGCGGAGGTAGAGCGCGCCGCGGCCGAGGTAGAGGCCGCCGAAGCCGAAGCGGCATCTGCTGCGGTCGCCCACTCCACAACCACCGATTCGCTCCTGAATGCAATCCTCACCTACGAGACGACGACTCTCGACCTCGAGGCGGCAGGATTCCGCCTCGCCGCGGCCCAGACAGCCATCCTCGAAGACGAACGACGCCTCAGCGATCTCCGCAGAAGCATCGAAGACATGGCCGCCGGCCTCTACATGGTGGGACCCGATCGCGGAGGCTTCCTCAACTCAGCGGACTCGATAGCGGTTGGACTCGCCATCGAACGCGCTGTGGCCGACATCGAGACCGAGATGATCGCCATCGACACTCTCCGCGGTGGCCTTCACCAGGCCCGAGACGACGCCGACGAGTTGCGACGCGCCTTGACCCGAGCGCGCAGCGTCCAGGTCGGTGCCATCGCAACGATCAACACGGTCCTCGACGATGTCGAGGTGCGACAGCAGGTGGCGGCTGATCGCAGGGTCGTCGCCGACGCCGCGTACGAGACCGCAGTGACCGAACTGGAGAAAGCCCGCAAAGGCATCACTCCGAAGGTGGAGGCGTGGGGCCAGTTGGTGGCCAGTTACTTCCCCGAGGATCAGTACTGGAACGCTCTCCAGGTGATGGCATGTGAGAGCCGGGGCACCCCAACCGCCCTCAACCCGACATCCGATGCCGCCGGGCTATTTCAGTTCCTACCTGGCACCTGGCTGATCGCGTCAAAGGGATCGGGCTTCGAAGGTGCCGATCCGTACGAGCCCGAAGCCAACGTCGCCTCAGCAGCCTGGCTGGTGCAACGCTCGATCGACTGGGAGCACCCTGGAGGTGCCTGGGGGCATTGGGCGTGCAAGAGGGTTCTTAGTTCATAGCCGCCAGCTGCCGGCTGCCGGTCGCCGGCAAGCGAATTGGATAGCTGGTGGCTCGTGGCTGGTAGCTGGTAGCTGGTGGCTGGTGGCTGGTGACTGGCGACTGACAACTCGGCTACAGGGGCCAGAAGATGGGGATGAGGATCAGGCTCACGGCCAGGAACAGGAGCAGCAGCGGCAACCCGACTATTGCGTAGTCGCGGAATCGATAGCCCCCGGGCGACAACACCATGAGATTCGGGGCGGTCCCCACCGGCGTCAAGAACGCAGTTGAGGCAGCGACCGCCAGTCCCATCATCAAAGGATGCGGATCGACACCGAGCCCGGCAGCCGCACCGAGGGCCACAGGCGCCATCAGCACGGCGGCAGCCGTGTTGCTGATCACCTGACTGAACCCGGTGGTGATGAGCATGATCCCGGCCAACAGCGGTACAGCGCCGAATCCACCAAAGACGTCGACAAGCGCGTCGGCGATGCGTGCGGCGCCACCGGTGGAATCCAGAGCCGTCGCCATCGGGATCATCGCTCCGATCAGGATGACCGTCGACCACGACACGGCCCTATAGGCCTGAGTCGAGGTCAGGCAACCAGTCGCCAGCATCGCAGCGGCTGCGAGCAACGCTGCGACTACAACGGGAACCGCCCCACTCGCCATGAGGGCGACCATCACCGCCAGGATCCCCACCGACAACCACGACCGACCGTCGAGGTCCGTCACTTGCGTTGCGATCTCCTCGGGCTGGCCGACAACGACGAAGTTCCGTACCTCCTCGGCCATGACACCGATTGCCTTCCACGTCCCCCGGACCAGAAGGGCATCTCCCACCTGGAGTGGCTCGGTGTTGTCGACGTGATGGTCGCCCCGTCTGATGCCGAGTACGAGCACACCGAAGCTCCTCCCGACGGCCCCCTCGGCGACAACTGCCCCGGCAAAGGAGGAACGAGGGGCGATGAGCACCTCTGCGATCCCGATTTCCTGGGACAGCAACTCCCCCAGCTCGTCCGGGGCCTCTTCCACCGGCAGCATCCCCAGGTGCATTGCGACCTCGACTTCGCTGATTCGGTCTGGGGCACCACGGACAAGCAGCACGTCATTGTGTTCGAGCGCCCGATCGGGGTCAGGTAGGGCCGGTGGCTCGGCTTGCATGGCGCCGACGCGATCCCGCAACGTTGGAGGAAGCGGCTGGCCGAAAAGGGTCGGGTCATCATGGAATGGATCGATTTGCAGGACCGAGACCCCGAACCTCCGCCCGAGATTCGACTCGCGGAGAGAGCTCCCGACGAGAGGCGACGAGGCACGAATACGCATTCGGTAGAGCTCGCCCCGGAGTGAGTAGGTGTCCGCGAGACCCTCCATCGTGTCCTCGACGAGGAGCGGTGCGCTGGCCGAGCGGCTCTGCGGCAAGAGGCGCCGCCCAACGAGCGCCATGTACACAACGGCGACGACGAGCAGCGGGATGCCGATGAGAGAGAACTCGAAGTAGTTGAACGGGCGTAGACCCGCGGCGTCGAGGGCGTCGGTGACCACGATGTTTGGCGGCGTTCCGGTGAGGGTCAATAGCCCCCCGGCGTTGGCGGCGAAGGCCACCGGGATGAGGAAGGCGGCGGGCACGCTGCGAACGCGCCACGATGCCAACACGATGGCCGGCATCAGCGCTGCCACCGTTCCGGCATTCGAGATGAACCCGGAGAGGACACCGGTGGCGAGCATCGCCAGGACGAGCAGACGGATGGGGTTGCCTCCGGCTCGGGCTATCAGTTTCGCTCCAAAGAACGCCGTGACCCCCGTCCGGCTCAACCCCTCGCCCACAATGAACAGCGTGCCAATGAGCACGACGGTTGGATTGCTGAAGCCAGCCAACGCCTCGTCGAGGCTGATGACATCAGTGAGAAACAGAGCCAGCAACGACCCAACAGCAACCAGCTCCACCAGCACCCGCCCCCACATGAACAGCGCGATCGTCAGCCCGAGGATCGCGAAGGTGATGGCCATGGGAGACATTGGTGAGCCAGTCTGGTCGATGGGGCGCGAGAGACGCGAGCCGCTGGCTGCCGGCTACCAGCTACCAGCCCCCGGCAAGAGCGAAGCGCTAGAGAGAACGACGAAGCCCGATGAGCATCCGTCGAACCCGCCGTACATCCTCAATTCCCGTCTCAAGCTCGGCGGTGTGGCTGAGATTGAGGTCTCCAGCGAGGATGAGCAGGCATTCGACTTCCGATGCCGAGCCCAGGGCGAAGTCAACGAATCGACGGAAGTCGCCGTCAGCCTTCCGTCCGGAACCTTCAGCGACGTTCGCTGCGATCGATACGCCAGCCCGCTGAATCTGCGACGCAAGCCCGTAGCGTTCGGATCGCGGCCAGCCCTCGGTGATCACGTACAAGTCTGCAACAAGCCGACGCGCCAGTTGCCATACCTCGAGCTTCCTGAAGTCAGACACCCAAAACGGATACCAGACGCGTGACTACAAAGGAATAGCGCTCTGTGGCCGGTAGCTGGCAGCCGGTAGCTGGCAGCTCTCAGATTCTGTAGAGCTTCGCTCTAGAGAATCTGAGACAGGAACAGCTTTGTTCTGTCGTGCTGGGGGTTTGTGAAGAAGTGCTCGGGGGTGCCTTCTTCGACGATGGTTCCGTAGTCGAAGAAGAGCACGCGATCCGCGACCTCTCGGGCGAAGCCCATCTCGTGTGTGACCACGAGCATGGTCATGCCGGAGCGAGCCAGCTCCTTCATCACGTCGAGCACCTCTTTGATCATCTCGGGGTCGAGAGCCGAGGTGGGCTCATCGAACAGCATGATCCGCGGGTTCATGGCGAGGGCACGGGCGATGGCGACACGCTGCTGCTGACCACCGGACAACTGCCCGGGGAACTTGTTGGCCTGCTCGGGGATACCGACCCGCTCGAGCAACTCCATACCTTTGGATTCCGACTCGGTGCGCGGTGTCTTGCGCACCCAGAGCGGCGCCAGCGTGATGTTGTCGAGCACGGTGAGATGCGGGAACAGGTTGAACTGCTGGAACACCATCCCGACCTCGGCGCGGATCTTCTCGATGTTCCGCAGGTCGTTCGTCAACTCGATGCCATCGACGACGATCTGGCCCTCTTGATGGGCCTCAAGCCGGTTGATGCAGCGAATGAACGTCGACTTCCCAGACCCTGATGGCCCGATGATGACGACGACTTCACCCTCCTTGACGGTGGTGGTCACGCCCTTGAGCGCCTGGAAGTCGCCGAACCACTTCTTGACGTCATCGCAAACAATGATGTCGCCACCGAGGTGGCCGTTTCCTTCAGTCATCGTGACCTCCTTGTGTAATTCATCATCGCTCGCCCAGGCCCAGCTTCTTCTCGAGACGTAGAGACGCCCGGGAGAAGGCGAACGTGAACACCCAGTAGAGGATGGCTGCAAACAGCAGCGTTTCGCGAAGAGTTCCGAAGAAGTTGAACGGCTGGCTCTGGGCGGGAATGACGGCCCGAGCGATATGGAGGAAGTCGAAGATGCCGATGATCGTCACCAGCGACGTGTCCTTGAACAGAGCGATCACCTGACCGACGAGGGCCGGGATCACTGCGCGCAGAGCCTGCGGCAATGTGATGAACACAGTCATCTGCACCGTCGACATACCAAGAGCCTTGGCTGCCTCGTACTGCCCCTTACCGATGGATTGCAGACCACCGCGAACGTTCTCTGCCAGGTAGGCAGCGGAGAAGAACGTGATGGCAAACATGGCGCGGATGATCCCCTGGATCTCGACTCCCTCGGGCAAGAACACCGGCAGCATCACGGCGCCGACAAGAAGCCATGTGATCAGCGGCACGCCACGGACCAGCTCGATGTATGCCGTGGACACGAGCCGGAATAGCGGCATGGTGGATGTTCGGCCAAGAGCAAGCAGGACACCAAGCGGGAAGGACAAGCTGATAGACGTGATCGCCAGGATGAACGTCAGCATGAAGCCACCCA
>JABDMN010000402.1 GCA_013001485.1 Acidimicrobiia bacterium | reverse complement strand
GCGTGGTGGTGCTCGACTCCGGCGGCCGTGTGGAAAGGTTCGTGGAGAAGCCGGCGCGCGGAACGGCACCTGCCGACACCGTCAACGCCGGTCTCTACGTCGTGGAGCGACGTGCGCTCGAAGGATTCGAGCCGGGCCCTCTCTCGTTCGAAAGGCGCGTGTTCCCCGAACTGGCCGCCCGCAAGGACCTCGCCGGTGTCGTCGTCGCCGGAGACTGGCTCGACATCGGGACACCGCAGCTGTACCTCGACACTCACGAGCAGATCCAGGTTGATCAGCCGCACATCGCCGCAGCCGATTCCCAGGTTGCCGGTCGTCGCTCCGGGACCTGGAGCTACGTCGGACCTGGGGCGACCATCGAGAGTGATGCCGAGGTGCGGGAGTCGGTGCTCCTGGATGGGGCCACGGTGGCCAAAGGAGCCACGGTGCGGCGATCCATCGTCGGTCGTGGGGCCACGGTGGGGCCTGGCGCGTCGATCTCGGATCACACGATCGTCGGCGAGGGAGCGGTGATCGGTGCCGGGTGTGAGCTTCTCGCTGGCATGCGGGTCGCTCCCGGCACGGTGCTCGCCGATCGGTCGCTGACCGTAAGACCACCACGATGATCGGCCGCGCCGTCGTCACCGGTGGTGCGGGATTCATCGGTTCCCACCTCGTGGATCAGCTCGTGAACGACGGCGCCGCGGTTCTGGTGGTGGATGATCTGTCCACCGGGCATCTCGATCGGCTCGCTGGAGCGAGAACCGCCGGAGACGTGACCTTCCACCAGATCGATGTCGTCGCCCCCGAGCTGGGTGACGTGGTCAAGCGCTTCGGGCCTGAGGTGGTCTTCCATCTCGCGGCCCAGGCCGACGTCCCGACCTCAGTGCACGACCCGGTGCGAGATGCCACCGTGAATGTGGTTGGAACCGTGAACGTCCTCGCCGCAGCGCATGAGGCGGGCGCCGAGCGGATCGTGTTCACCTCATCGGGTGGCGCCGTGTACGGCGACGCTGACGATCTCCCTGTGACCGAACGTCAGGGGCGTCACCCGGCATCACCGTATGCGGTTGCCAAGGACGCCGCCGAGCGATACGTCCGGTACTTCGGAGACGACGCCGGCCTCGACTGGGTGGTGCTTGGTCCTTCGAATGTCTACGGGCCCCGTCAGGGCGCCGGAGCCGAAGGAGGAGTCATCGCCATCTTCACGGAGACCCTGCTCGCCGGGAGGAAGCCAACGATCTTCGGCGATGGGAAGCACACCCGTGACTACGTCTTCGTGGCCGATGTCGTCGAGGCGCACCTGCTTGCTGCCGAGAAGGGTGGCCGTCGCTTCTTCAATATCTCGACGGGGGTGGAGACCACCAACCTGCAAATCCACAATGCGTTGCGAGACCTTGCTGGACGCACCGGTGAACCTGAGTGGGGCGCCGAGCGGCCCGGCGATGTCCGCAGGTCGTGTCTCGATCCCTCTCTCGCCGCGAAACACCTCGGCTGGGAGCCGTGGACACCACTCGACGAGGGCCTCGCCGCAACCGTGGAGTGGTTTCGCTCGGCCTAGAGG
This sequence comes from Acidimicrobiia bacterium, assembly GCA_013001485.1. Taxonomy (GTDB): domain Bacteria; phylum Actinomycetota; class Acidimicrobiia; order Spongiisociales; family UBA5794; genus JABDIW01. The sequence goes on along the minus strand of JABDMN010000402.1, from coordinate 2,672 downwards.
TCGTCGACCGTCTTTGGCCAATCGTCCTTGAGAAGGCGCGACAACGACCGGTCGGCGAGGATCTTCCCCCCTGTTTGGCAGGTAGGGCAGTAGTTGGTCTCTCTGCTGGCGTACACGATTCTCTGCACCGGGGTCGCGCAGACGGGGCACGGATCCCCGAATTTGCCGTGTACTGCCATTGCCTCGTGGAACGCAGTGACCTTCTCGGGGAATCCGTCGCCGATGTCCTCCCGGCGGCGTTGGGTCCACTCGCTGAGAATGTCGATGGCTGCCACGTGGAGGCGAGCGATCTCATCGTCCGTCAGGTTGGTGTTCATCTGCGTCGGCGACAGCTTGGCCCGGTGCAAGATCTCGTCTGCGAAGGCGCCTCCGATGCCCGAGATGAACCGGGCATCCGACAGCGCCCGCTTCAGCGTGTGCCGCTCGGCCAGCAACCCGGCAGAGAAGTCGTCGAGAGTCGATCCGATCACCTCGATGCCACCGGGGTCGAGAGCCTTCAGCGCCTCCGCTCCTCGCACCAGGTGCAGCGAAGCCCTCCGTTTGGTCCCTGCTTCGGTGAGCACGATGGTTCCGGTGGGAAAGTCGAAGGCGGCCAAGCCGATCCTGCCCGGTATGGCGGCCCCGCGGTCTCTCCAGCGCATCCGACCCGCCACCATCAGATGAAACACCAGGTAGTCATCGCCGAGCTCCCACACGATCCGCTTTCCGACGCGCGAGAGGCCGGTGACGGTGGCGCCGTCGACCTCGGCGATCGGCGGGTCGAAGGTCTTGAGCAGCGAGAAGCTCTTGATGCGTACCCGCTCGAGCGGCTGCCCGACGATGCGGGGCTCGAGTGCCTCCAGGTAGGTGACGATCTCGGGAAGCTCTGGCATGGCTGCGGATCGTAGGGGTGGGGTAGGGTCCGCGTCATGGTGTGGATCGTCGTCACAGCCCTGGCCGTCCCCCTTCTGGTGTGGGCGGGTTTCGGGATCACGACTGTTCCGCCCCGGCACGTGGCTGTCATCGATGGCCATCGGATCGCCACCGGTCTCACCTGGCGAGCACCGCTTCTGACCACCGTGACCTTTGTCGATATGACTGCCCGCGACCTCGAGTTCGCAGCGCCTGGCGCCCGCGGCGTGCTGACCATCGAGCCCGATCCGCGCCACCTGCCGCCCGTTCCCTTCGACTCGTTCCGGGGTCGGGCAAGCTGGTTCCTCGAGCAGTCGGCCTCCGTTCCGGACATCACCGCAGAGTGGGGACGTCACGTCGAGAAGCTCCTGGAGGCATCCGGGTGGGTCGTTGTTGGCGTGGAGGCGGCACGCTCTGGAGCGCAGGGGATCGGCGCCATGATGAGCGTCGTCGAGCAGCTCAAACGTGCGGTCGAATCCGGTCAGGCCGAGCGTGCCCTCGAGGAGGTCACCGAGCGAATCGTCGGCTGGGTCGAACGAGCAGCCACCGACTCCTAGCGGAACATGTCCTCGGCATCGGGCCGAATGAGGTCGGTCGCCCGACCCGGACCCGGTGCCCACTCGTATCCCCGCACCACGGCAACCGGACATCCAGTCGCTTTGCCCATTGCCAGGTCGGCTGCGGCAGCGATCTCGTCGACGATGGCGATCTCTGTCGCTTCCATGGTGCGTCCGTTCGCATCCGGGGTTCCTCGCAGGTCGACGATGGGGTCGATTCCGGATACCCCGATGGCGACGTCGACGACACCGCGGCGCCAGGGACGCCCAAACGTGTCCGTGACGATGACAGCCAGATTCATGCCGAGAGCTCGCTCCAGCTTCATCCTGATCCCGTGAGCGGATGCGTCTGGATCGGTCGGCAACAGGATCACGGTGCCCTCGGTCGCATTCGACCGGTCGATGCCGGCGTTGGCACAGATGAAGCCATGAGAGGTGCGTGTGATGACGAGTGGTCCCCGGCGTCTGATGATCTCGGCGGCTTCGTCCTCGATGAGACGGCGATACGCGGCCTCGTCGACCACCTCGCGAACCATCCCTTCGGACTTGGAGACGATCTTGTGGGTCACGACGACGATGTCGTGGTCGGCAAAGGTGTGCCCCGTGGCGACGATGGCTTCGGCGACGTCATCGCCTCGGTGGATCTCCGAAATGCTGCACAGGGCGGTGATCGTGATGGTCATGCGTACCGCTCCAATAGCCACTCGGCGAAGGCCGCTCCACCGTCGGACAGGTCCGTCGAAGCTGCCACGACCTCGACGTCGTCGGTACTCATCGACACGTCTCGCCGGTCGGTTTCGTCGACCACCAGAGTTCTGATGAGTCCGGCGTAGGCAGCCAGCACGGCGGGGGTGCCAGTCCCCAGCCCCAGCGTCTCCATCACTGCGGCGGCGGGTCCCTTGAGGGCGCGCCCTCCGAAGAGCGGGCTGACAGCTACGACGTTGGGGTGGGCAGCGACAGCGTCGCGGATGCCGGGTACCGCCAGGATCGGCCAGATCGAGAGGGGAGGGTTCGACGGTGCAATGACGACCGTGCCTGCGCTCGCGAGAGCCTCGATAACGCCAGGCGCAGGCGTCGCCGCAGTGGCCCCCTCGAAGACGACGTCGGCGACAGAGTCGGCGTGTCGGCGCACCACGAAGTAATCCTGGAACTCGAGGCGAGAGCCGTCGGAAGTGTGGATGATGGTGCGGAGCCGATCGTCGGTCGCAGGCACGACCGGGACCT
>JABDMN010000399.1 GCA_013001485.1 Acidimicrobiia bacterium | reverse complement strand
CGTCGAACGTGGCCTCCTCGTCTCGGAAGATCAGATCCTCCATGACGCTGCCGCCGCGGCCGCCGACGGCCTTCGGCCACGAGATCCCTGCCCATCCGGCGTCGTACTTGAGACGCTGCCACTCCTGCGCCTCAGCGAGCTTCTCTTCCTCTTCCTCGGGAGTCCACTCGGCGATGATCGCTGACGGTGCAACTCTGTCGATGGGGAGCGGCGAGGCGTGGCTGCTGAGCCACGCATGGGCTTCGGCGCGGAACGCGGCTTCGGTCGGTGAGTCGAAGGGTTCCATATCCGGACGGTACCTGACGAGCCGTGGGACCATGCCGACAATGTCTTGGATGAGATCATCAGGGGCCGTTGCAGCACTCGTCGTCGCACTCGCAATGACGGCGTGCACGTCGTCATCCTCCGGTACGCCCACGACGACGCTCCCAGGGACCGCGACAACCAGCACGACGCTGGCTGCCGACACGCAGTCCTCCACGACGACATCCGCAGCGACCGGGCCAAATCCGCTCACCCTGGGCGAGATCACTCCGGACCAGGTGGCGCTCATGCCGATGCCCGAGCTGACCGGAGCGCTCAACACGTACGAAGTCGCCATCGACAGGCCAGAGCCGAATGCCCGTCTCGCCCAGCTCACCGTTATCGGGCCCACCGACGAGCGGGACGACATCGAACGCTGGGGACGTCTCGACGGTCACCGGACAGTGCTGATTGCGCCTGTGACCTCAGCCATCCCGGCCGTCGAGACGTGGGTGTCGGTGTTCGCCGATGACGACGGTGCCGCCGCGTACCTCGCCGACTTCCCGGCTGACGTCGAGAAGAGGCTCGACACGGGTCGCAAGGGTGCAATCCAGATCATCGACTCCGCGTCCTTTGCCGTCGATGCGATCGGCGACGGAGCCATCGGCATCATCGCCTTCGAGGAGTCCGAGACGGCAGGTGACGGCTGGGAAACTGTTATCGGCTTCCGCATAGGCCGGGTGCTCGGCTTCGTGTCTCTCTACGGCACGGACGACCGCGACCTGCGGGTTGTTGGGCAGCTCATCGCCGAAGAACTTGCCGACCGCATCGTGGGGGTTCTGACAAGCGAGATCCTGCCTCCCGATCAGATACCCCCTCCGGCGCTGACTGCGTATTCCTTCGCCTTCGAGCAAACAGTGATGGAAACGTTCCTGGTCACGGTGTTTCCCGATTTCGACCCGGGCGATCTCGGAGACGACCCACCGCCGACCACGACGTCCACGACGACGACGACTGGCGGCTCGACGACGACAACGGTGGTGGCCGACACGACAACGACAACAACGCGGATCGAGCGGCGCACCTCGACCGGACGAGTATCTGCCGAAGGCACCATCGTCGACGATGACCTTGCCTGCACCCTGACCCTTGGCGTGTTCGGCATCGAGGAAACCAAGTCGTATGTGCAATCGGTCGGCGACACCTGGCTGCGAGATGCCACAACCGACGGCGCCTACAGGTCGGTCGCCGCCGACGAAGCTCCGGCAGCTACCGATCTCATCTACTGCCCAGGGTGGAGCCCGGCTCCGGTCGCAACCGGGCTCGATAGCTTCGTCGTGCCTGGCACGGGAGCGATCGAGGATCTGGACGGAGTAGAGGCCGAGCGATTCGACCTCGGCAGGGATGCCCTCGTCGCGATCGGCTACACCCCGTCTATCGACGTCGGTCCTGACCTCGACCGGTTCACCGTGTGGATGAACCCGGACCCCGGCGAACCATGGATCGTGGGTCTCGAGTTGATGCTCACCGGCTCAACTCGAGAGTTCGAGCGAGCCCTCGGCCCCGGCTTCACGCCTGATGCCGACATCGTCATGGAGTTCTCGCTGCGGGTGACGAACCTCGAGGACCCCCGACTCGTCGTTGTACCCCCAACCGAGATCACCGAAGAGGGCTGAGCTCCTCGAGCCGTGTGTACAAAGTCGACCGGCGGACCGGGGTGCGCCCGGCGTCCGCAACTGCTTTGACCAGGATCCCCGCATCGACTGCCTGGCCATGATCGGCGCCGGCAGCGCGCGAGATCGTCTCGTTCATCAACGTCCCGCCGAGATCGTTGCATCCGGCATCGAGGAGCCGGACGGCGGCGGCGACTCCGAGCTTCACCCATGACGCCTGGATGTTGTCGATGAGACCGGCAAAGGCGACGCGGGCGACGGCATGGACGAGCACGACCTCGTCCCAGGTGGGGCCGGGGCGTGACCTCCCCTGCAGATAGATCGGCGCTCCCATGTGCACGAACGGGAGCGGCACGAACTCGGTGATGCCTCCGGTGCGCTCCTGGATGGTTCGCAGAACGTCGAAATGCTGGGCCCAGGCGCGCGGGTCGTCGATGTGCCCGAACATCATCGTCGAGGTGCTGCGCAGCCCCAGCTCGTGGGCAGTGACCATGACATGGGCCCACTCGGCAGTCGTGATCTTGTCCGGGCACAGGTGACGTCGAATCCGATCGTCGAGGATCTCTGCCGCCGTGCCGGGGAGAGTCCCCAAGCCGGCATCTCGCAAGCGAACGAGGAAGTCCTGCACCGACGTTCCAAGCGTCTCTGCTCCCTGCCAGACCTCGAGAGGTGTGAACCCGTGGCAATGCATGTCGGGCACTGCCTGCTTGATCGCCTCGATCACCTCGACGTAGAAGTCGCCGGTGAACCCGGGATGGATCCCGCCCTGAAGACAGACTTCCGTGGCCCCGGCCTCTGAGGCCTCCACCGTGCGGGCGACGATCTCCTCCACAGACATGAGGTATGGGTCGCCTCGCAGGTTGAGAGAGCGCGGGCCCTTGGAGAAGGCACAGAAGCCACATCGGAAGTAGCACTGGTTGGTGTAGTTGATGTTGCGGTTGACGACATACGTCACCACGTCTCCGCTGGTGCGTTCACGGAGCGTGTCTGCAACGTGGGCAATTGCGTCCACTTCGGGACCGCGAGCTCTGAAGAGGCGTTCAACCTCGTCCCGGGTCGGGGCTCGACCACCGAGCGACCGCTGCAGGATCCCGGCTAGCTCGGGATCCACCAGAGAGAGCTCGGTGGGTCCGGCGGCATCGCGCCATGCGAGGTCGCTC
>JABDMN010000383.1 GCA_013001485.1 Acidimicrobiia bacterium | reverse complement strand
GATCGGGATGGAGAACTATCCGTTCACCGAGCTCCACCAGCTGCGGGACCCAATCGGCGGCTGGTACTTCCGTGACGCCGTCGACATCCTGGGCTTCGACGTCGACACCGCCCTGGAGCGAGCACTTCGTTTCTCCCGGGCCCGCTGCCGCACCCCCATGCAGTGGACCGCCGCCCCCCAGGCCGGTTTCACCGATGGTCAGCCTTGGCTGCCGGTGCACCCCAACCACCGTGAAGGCATCTCGGTGGCAGCTCAGCGTCACGACCCCGGTTCACTGCTTACCTGGTACCGCACGCTCATGGCTCTTCGCCGCAGCCATCCTGCGATCGCGATTGGCGACTACCGCCCGCTCTCCACCGAAGCCGAGCCAGTGCTCGTGTTCGAACGCTTGACCGACACAGACCGGGTGGTGGTGGCTGTGAACTTCACCGCCGCATCCCACGACGTTGACGAACCCGACGGGCTCACCGCAACGATCGGCGCCGGCGAACGGATCGCCCCCTACGACGTGCGGGTCTGGACGACCTGAAGCACCGCTTTCCCTGGCCGTTTCGCAAGATCACTGGCATCTTCCGTCTCGTCCGCCTGCAGTTGTGAACGCCGGGATGACCATTGGCCCTAGCCGTCGTCTCGTCGCTCCGTGACACTGGTTGCGAAGGGATCCCCGACGTCAGAGGGGCTCATGGCGAGATCCGTGCTCGGCGTCATATTGCTGGCGATGATCCTTATCGCTGCACCGGCCGCAACCGGCCAGAACTCACCGCCCGATCTCGAATGGGTCCGCACCGGTGGACCGCTCGGCGGCCTCGGCTATGACGTCCGCATGCGTCCCGACAACCCGGACGTGATGCTCGTGACCGACGCGTGGGCGGGCATGTTCATGAGCGACGACGGTGGCGTCACCTGGTTCCCGGCCAACGACGGGATCACCGCGCGGACCGGACCGAGTGGCGACGCCATTCCCGTGTTCTGCGTGACGATCGACCCCAACGACCCCGACATCGTGTGGGCTGGGACTCAGGAAGTGCGCGGCATCTATCGATCGACAGACGGTGGTTTCACTTGGACCAAGCGGGACAGCGGTGTTGTCGAACGCAACGGCATCACCTTCCGCGGTTTCGCCGTCGATCCCAACGACTCAAACATCGTGTGGGCGGCTGCCGAGATCTCTTCTTGGGCCGACGGCCGCCCGGAGCAACCAGGTCGCGGCTTCGATCGGACCGAAGGAGTGGTCTATCGCACCACGAATAGTGGCGGATCCTGGGCTGCCGTGTGGCGGGGCGACAATCTCGCCCGCTACATCTGGATCGATCCCACAGACTCGGACACTGTCTACGTGGCTACCGGAATCTTCGACCGAGAAGCCATGAACTCCGATCCGACGACCGCCGGCGTACCTGGTGGTGAAGGCGTCTTAAAAACGACCGATGGCGGCCAGACCTGGAGGCGTGCCAACGAAGGACTCGGCAACCTCTACATCGGAAGCCTCTTCATGCACCCCGAAGAACCCCAGGTCCTCCTCGCCGCTGCCGGCTCCAACGTGTACCAGTCCGGTGGTGCCGTCTACCTGAGCACGGACGGCGCAGCTAGCTGGAAGGTCGTGCTGGCAGATCCCGACGAGGAAGCAGAAGGCTTCCACTCAGTCGAGTTTGCCCTCGCCGACCCGGACATCGCGTACGCCGCGTCGAGCAACCGGATCTACCGAAGCGACAACGGAGGCCGTACCTGGACGGCGATGACCCCGCTCGAATCCGCCTGGGGTGATCCCCCTGTCCGGGGCGGCTTCCCCATTGACATCCAGGTTGATCCGCGCGACCCCGATCGGCTGTTCATCAACGCGTACGGCGGCGGCAACTTCCTCAGCGAAGACGGCGGGCGCTCCTGGGGGATTGCCAGCACCGGCTACACCGGCGCCCAGATCCGTGGAGTCGCCGTCGATCGCGAACATCCGGGGCGGATATGGGTCACCGGCCGCAGCGGGTTGTTCGTGTCCACCGATGGCGGGGCCAGTTGGACGGGGCAGTCGCCGTTCGACCCGTGGCCGACTTTCGAAGGAATGGCTCTGACGATGGCTTCCGATGGACGGATGCTCGAATCTGACAACGTCGGGCGAGGCGTCGCACGCGGAGACGGACTGGAGTGGGACTACTCCGAACTCGGACTCCAGCAGCGCCAAGGCGTTCGAGCGTTGGCGTTTGCGCCCTCTGATCCGACGATTGCGTACGCCGGCATTGGTGCATTCTTCACCCCCAGCGTGTGGGAGGAGTCTTTCGAGTTGCCCGGCGGCGGCATCTACCGCTCCGAAAATGGCGGCAGGACCTGGTCTGCGGTCAATGACCAACGAACCGAGTCGGCCCACGTATCGGGACTCAGCGTGGACCCCACGGATCCGGGAAGGCTCTTTGCCTCCACTATGAACCAAGGCTTGATCCGCTCGACCGATGGTGGAGCGTCATGGCACACGGTGAGCAGTCGGAATGACATCCCGGTCTACGCAGTCGCCATCCATCCCGCAGACCCGTCCATCGTCCTTTCCGGCTCCCGGGGCGGGGTCTTCCGGAGCACCGACGGTGGCGACACCTTCAGCCGGGTCGCCGCCGGAACCGTGCCCGAGTCGACCATTGTCGACTATGAGTTCGATCCAACCGACCCGAGTGTTGTGTACGCCGCTGACATCGCCAGCGGGGTCTACCGTTCGACAGACAGCGGTGTCACCTGGACTCCGATCAACAACGGCCTGCGAACGAGGGCGGTTAACGACCTCGCCATCTCTCACGATGGCGGCCACCTCTACGCCGCCACCGAGGGTGAAGGCGTCTATCGCCTGGACCTCGCCGGCTCGCCCCCACAAGCAGCGCCGTTCCCGAACGTCACGACGACCACCGTGCCCGCGGCCACCACTTCGTCGCCTCCTCCAACCGACGCCCCGGGCAGCGACCCGTCGACGACGTCCACTCCAACGACAACTTCGCTGGCCGCCTCGCCAGACGTCGGCGGAGGCGGTTCCTGGCTCGTCTGGGCGGTGGGCGGCGCCGCGCTGCTTACTGCCGGAGTCCTTGGCCTCTTCGGGAGCCGGCGGCGGATGGCCAGGGGTCCTTAGTGAAGCGACCGCTCGTTCCTTTCGTCGCCCTCGTCGCGGCTCTGGCGCTTGCGGGCGGGTTCTTCCTCATGTCCGGGTCCAAGGATTCGACTGTCCGTGGCGAGGTCCGGACCGCGGACGGCACTCCGGTGGCCGGAGCGGTGGTCCGTGTTCAGGCCACATCCCGCTCCGCCGTCACCGACTCGACCGGCTCGTTCGTCCTGAAATCCGATGAACCGGAGAGGCTGAGTGCCTGGGCTCCCGGCTACTACATCGCCGGAGGCGAGGAGCACGCTCCAGGATCCAGCGTCCAATTCACCCTCCACCCGCTTCCTGCGACGGACAATCCGGAGTATGAATGGATCACCGTCTCCGCCGGCGGGAAGGGCGAGAACCAGGGTTGCGCAGCCTGCCACAGCAACGTCGGAACCGACCTGCCGTTCACGCTGCCCGTCGATGAGTGGCTCCAAGATGCTCACAGTGGATCTGCGCGGAACCCCCGATTCCTCACGATGTACCTTGGCATGGACGTTGAAGGCCGGTTCAGCCCGCCTACTCGATATGTGACCAACCGGGACTACGGTCGGGTCCCGCTTCCTCCCGATCCCGCAGTGGCGTACTACGGACCGGGATACAAGCTCGACTTCCCCGATAGCGCCGGGAACTGCGGGACCTGCCACGTTCCCGTCGCGGCGGCCAACGATCCCTATGGCGTCGACCAGACCGATCTGGTCGGCATAGCGACCGAGGGCATCACCTGCGATTTCTGCCACAAGATCTGGGACGTCACGCTCGATACAGCCACCGCGATGCCGCTCCCCAATCGCCCCGGGGTCCTGTCTTTCGAGCTACTGCGACCTCCGGAGGGCCAGCAGTTTTTCGCTGGCCCCTTCGATGACGTTGCGCCCGGTGAAGACACGTACTCCCCGCTGCAAACCGAGAGCGCCTTCTGCGCCCCGTGCCACTCTGCGGCGTTCTGGGATACCGTCGTCTACGACTCGTACGGCGAGTGGCTCCATAGCCCATACAGCGATCCCGCAACCGGGCAGACGTGCCAGGACTGTCACATGCCGGTGACCGGCGCTACCCACTTCGTCAGACCTGATGCCGGAGGCCTTGCCCGGGATCCTGCGACCATCCGGAGCCACCTCATGCCAGGAGCAAGCGATGAGGAACTGCTCCGCAACGCCGTCACCATGACGGCCGAGGCAGCCAGGAATGGCGACAAGCTGACCGTCACCGTGACGATCACGAACGACCGGACCGGCCACCACGTCCCCACCGATTCGCCGTTGCGTCACATGATTCTGCTCATCTCGGCTACCGACGAAGCCGGAATCAGCCTCGACCGGCTCTCGGGTCCCGTCGTGCCCGACTGGGGCGGTGTCGGCGACCCGACGACCGGGCACTACGCCGGCCTTCCTGGCACCGCCTATGCCAAAGTGCTCGAGGAGCTGTGGACGGGCGTCTCCCCCACCGGGGCCTACTGGAACCAGACTCGCGTGTTGTCCGACAACAGGATCGCCGCCCTGGCGAGTGACACGACCCGGTACGAGTTTGTGGTCGGCACCGACGGGCGAGTCGAGGTCACAGCAACCCTGCTGTTTCGCCGGGCGTTCATCGACTTGATGGAGCAGAAGGGCTGGAACGTCGCCGATATCGAGATGGCCCGAGTTGTCATCGACGAGTGAGGGATCTGAACCGCAGCCTCACACTTCTCGAACAACCGGCAGACACACTGAGGCCATGGTTTCGAACCGCGAACGGATCTCCCACGTCGTGCGACGTCTCGGCTTTGGCCCGCGTCCCGACCTCGTCGCAGGATTCGACGACATCGACGCAGCCGTCGCCGGAATGATCGACATCTCCCAAGCCGCGGCGACTCCGCCGGTCATCGCTCCGCCCGACGACATCGAAGCCGGGCAGACCCAGGGCTCAGTCGACGACGGAGTCCGTTTCTGGTTCGAGCAGCTGATCAGCTCCGATACCCCGCTTCTGGAACGGATGGTGTGGTTCTGGCACGACCACTTCGCCACATCGGTGCGCAAGGTGAAGTTCCCGTACCTGATGTGGATCCAGCACCTGACGCTGCGCCGCCACGCCACCGGCAGCTTCGCCGACCTCCTGTACGCCATCGCCATCGACCCGGCCATGCTCATCTACCTCGACGGCACCAGAAACGCTCGTGACCAGATCAACGAGAACTTCGGGCGTGAGGTCATGGAACTGTTCACCATGGGCCGCGGCTCGTACACCGAAGACGACGTGGTGGCGTCGGCCCGGGCGTTCTCGGGATGGGTGGTCAACCTGCCGGGACGCCGCTTCACCGAAGCCCTCGGCGATCCCTGGACCGCGGTCTTCGTACCCCGCCGCCACGACAATGACTCCAAGACCCTCCTGGGTATCAGCGGCGGCCACGATGCAGCAGCCGCGGTCGAGATCCTTCTCGACCAACCCGCGACCGCCGAGTACGTGGGCGGGAAGCTCTTCGCAGACCTGGTGGGGCGCCGCCCCGACCCGGCAGAGACCCGCCGCATCGCCGCCGCCTTCCGGAACAGATACCAGGTGATGGACCTCATCGGGGCCATCGTTGCGGAACCGGCGTTCCTCGCCGACGATGCCGTGTTCGCCAGGGTCCGCACGCCGCTGGAGCGGGGTGTCGGGCTGGTCCAGGCGTTTGGCGTCTCCCGGCGTGGTCCCGAGGTCATCGGCCGGGTGCTGCGCAACCTCGACTTCGTACCCTGGCAGCCTCCCAACGTCGCCGGCTACCCAGACGGGGGTCGCCTGCTCGACCCGTCCCGGATGGCCCACGGGTTCGACCTGATGGGTGTCGTCGACCGCAACCTGCCCGACCTGTCCGCAACCGAGGTGATGACCAGCCTCGGCATCCACGACGTGTCAGATCCCACGTTCACCACGTTGGAGAAGGTCAGAGAGCCCACCGCCCGGATCGCCCTGGCGACCTCGTCACCGGAGTACGTGCTGACATGAGGTGCCAATCCCGCCGTGCGTTCATCAAGGCGATGGGGGCCACCGCCACCCTCACCGCAGCCGGCTACTTCGGGATTGGACTGTTTGGCCGCAACCCGGCGTTGGCGCTGCCGGCACCACCTCCCGATGCGTTTCCCTCGATTGCGGGACGGACTCTGGTGATCGTCGAGATGGGCGGCGGCAACGACGGACTCAACATGGTGGTGCCCCATGCCAATGCCCGGTATCACGACCTGCGCCGGGACCTGGCTATCACCGATGCCATCGACCTCGACGGCGAAGTCGGTCTGCATCCGGCACTCGGGTTTGTCGCCGAGCGGTACGGAGCGGGCGATGTCGCTCTCATCGAGGGCGTCGGCTATCCCGACCCCGATCTGTCCCACTTCGCCTCGATGTCGACCTGGTGGTCGGGGATGCCGGGAGCGGTGGGTGCGACCGGGTGGTTGGGCAGGTATCTCGATGGGACCGTCGGCGGCTCCAACCCTCTGGCCGGCGTCTCGATCGGCCCTGGGCCAAATCCGGCGCTGGTGGGTGACGCCGCCATCGTCGCTTCGATCCAGAGCTCAGCCGGCATCGCCCCGGCCTGGATCGACGACCCGGATGAGCTGTTTGGGATGTGGTCCGGGTTCGCCCCTCAGGATGCCGATCCTGGTTCGCCGCTGGCTGTGGCCCGGGACGCGATCTCGGACACCGTGGCGGCGTCTGCTGCGATCGGGTCGAGGCTCGACGGGGTCGATGCCGAGGGACGTGACCTCGCCTCATACCTGACGCTGGCAGCGGCACTGACGGTGGCACCCGACCCGCCCCGAGTGATCGTCGTTCATGGTTGGGGCGACTTCGACACCCACGAGGGTCAGGCCACCCGCCAGGAAGCCCTGATGGGACAGCTCGACGAGGCCTTGCGGACGTTCTTCACCACCATCGAGGCCGCTCAAGCCACCGACCATGTCGTCGTCGCCACCACATCGGAGTTCGGCCGCCGGGCCAACTACAACGGCAGTGGCACCGACCACGGCACCGCCTCGAACCATTTCGTGATCGGGAGCCCGGTTGCTGGCGGGCGCATCGGCGAACCCGTCGACTTGGCCAGCCTCGACCCCCGGGGTAACCCCACCCACACCCTCGACTTCCGCTCCTATTACGCCTCACTGCTCGATGGATGGCTGGGTACACCACACGAGGCAGTGCTCGGCCAGAGCATCGAGACCCTCGACCTCGTTGGTTCGACCGGATCCTCCGCTACGGCGGGACGACCCCGGTTGCTCTGACTATCCGGAGCCGTGGCCTACGCTGCGGCCCGCCATGCGCTCCCGTCTCGCTCTCGTGCTTGTTGCCGCCCTCGCCGTCTCGGCTTGCGGTGACGTCCTCGACGAGCTGACCGCAACGACCACGAGCCAGCCAGCCGGGGCAACTACGGCCGCAACCCTCGCCCAGCCGGCAGGTGGCGAGACTGCCACCATCGTCAGGGTCCTCGACGGCGACTCGCTCGAAGCCGAGGTCGACGGAAACGACGTCGAGGTGCGGTTGCTTGGGATCAACACCCCCGAGGGTTGGGAGTGTCACGGCGACGCGGCCAAAGAAGCGTTCGTGGGTCTCCTCGCCGACACTGAGGTGACGCTTGTCGCCGACCCCGCTGTCGACCAGGACCAGTTCGACCGTCTACTGCGGTACGTGTACCTGGACGGAACCAACCTCAACGCCGAGATGGTGCGCCGCGGCCACGCCC
>JABDMN010000379.1 GCA_013001485.1 Acidimicrobiia bacterium | reverse complement strand
TGCCATCGGCGCGACACGGTGGTTCGCCTTCTCCCAACACGGCGACACGTTGTACACCGATGTCTCATACGAGGAGGGCGATGTGCTTCTGTTCGGTCCCGAGTCCGTCGGGCTTCCCGCCGAGGTCATGACCGCAGAGTTCGTCACGGCCGTGTGCCGAATCCCGATCGCCGAGGGTGGTCGGTCACTCAATCTCGCCAACGCTGCGGCAGTCGCGGTCTACGAAGGCTGGCGACAGCGGGGGTTCGCCCACTGAGCGTCCCGCCCGAGGGATGGACGCTGGTTCCCTAGCCCTTGGGGAGCCGCCGCCCCTCACCGGCCCAGGTCTCGATCATCTCGGTGGCGTGGCTGTAGCCGACCTCGGTGATCGCCTCCCACGACTTGAACTCGAGCACCTGGAAGTCCTGAACGGGCGGGTGGAAGACGAAGTCCGGTTCGCTCTGGGGATCGGCGCTTGCCACCTCGGTCGAGCGCAGCAGCAGGTCGATCATCCGTGGGACCGACATCGACTCCGTGAACGGATTGATCCGTTTCAAAGCGACCTCCCAGCCGCTGAGCACACCATCGTCGTCGAGGCGGTCGGCGGAGAAGTCGGTTCGCGCCCGCACGTCAACGGCAATCACGGTTCCCACGTCCATGAGCCGCACCATCGGGTCGACCGGCATGTTGTCGATGACGCCACCATCGACAAGCACATGGCCGTCATCCGAGCGCATCGGCGGGAAGACCCCAGGGATGGCGACCGACGAGCGCACTGCACGCCAGGCCGGTCCGGTGGTGTGGATCCGCTTCTCGCCGATCGTGAGGTCGGACGACACGCACAGGAACGGGCGCCACAGGTCCTCGATGTCAGTTTCGCCAAGCTCGAAACGGATGCGCTCGCCGATCTTGGTGCCTTTGGAGAGCGCCGCCGTCGGGAAGGTGAAATCGATCAGCGAGCCCTTGTCGACCGTCACCCGGCGAAGCGCCCGGATCGCAGCATCGAACGAGAGGTCCATGGCGAGCAGGACACCGATCGCCGACCCAAAACTCGTTCCAGCGATGGCGTCGACAGGAACTCCAGCCTCGAGCAAGGCGCGGTACACGCCGAAGTGGGCAAAGCCGCGAGCACCGCCACCGGAGAACACGACCCCGACGGCACGGCCTGTGAGGAACCTGCCCAGCCGGCTGAGGTCGGTCTGAACCTCGGTACGTACATGGAAGTGGCGTCTCACGTCGCGGTGCTCGAGCCACCGTGCTGCACCCGACGGGGCATCGCCCGAGCGGTGCACGAGTGCCAGGTCGACGGCGGGGGCCACAGTGGCGTCGGTCTCGCCAAGGAGCCGCTCGATGGGGCGTCGGCCTGGGTCGGCGCTGCCATCGGCGACGAGCAACACACGATCCGCCTGCCGGATGCAGCGCCGAGTCCATTCCTCGTCGTCGGGATTCCCCAGGTAGACAACGAGGTCGTGGCCTGCCTCGACGGTGTGAAGCGGGGCTGGAAGAGCGCTGCCTCCAGCGGCTTCGGCGATGACAACCGCCCGATCGTCCAGATCGCGAACGATGCCATTGACGAGGCTCCCTAGATCGACTGTCGAGTCGAGCGGCACGATCGCAACGGTCTTGGCGGCCGGTTCGCGACGGACTCCTCGGTTCGCATCTCGGAGCCGACCGACCAGGAGCTTGGTCACCGCCATCAGCACTGTCCCCTGCGTGGTGACGAGTTCCTCGAAGTCGGCGCGGGAGAGGAACAGAAGGTCGCTGTCTCGTAGTGCTCGGACAGTTGCCGATCTCGGCTCATCGGAGAGAAGCGCCATCTCGCCAACAAGCTCTCCGGGGCCGATGTCGCCGACGGCGGTCTCGGTGCCGGTCGAGCCCACGTAGACCCGCAACCGCCCGGTTGTCAGCAGGTATAGGCCGTCGCCCGGATCTCCTTCGGTCATGAGCGTCGATCCACCCGGTGCGCTGATCGGCGAGAACCTGGTGGCCAACACCTCGAGCTCATCATGGTCGAGCGTCCCGAAGACCGGGCTTGAAGCCAGCAGATCGAGGACGTCGGTGCTCACAGCGGGAGCTCCAGCCCTTCGTAGGCGGCGTCGGTCGACTCGAACCGCTCCCGGGCGAGAGCGACGTAGTCGTCGATCTCGTCGTCGTGGCGTGTGGGCGCATGGCTGGTGAGGATCAGGCTTCCGACCTTGGCCGCGCTCGCGGCCTCGACGGCATCGACCCACGTCGAGTGTCCCCAGCCCTCGTGGTCTGGGTAGTCGTCCGGCGTGTACTGGGCGTCGTGGACGAGGGTGTCAGCTCCGCGAGCCAGCTCGAGCAGATCGTGGTCGACGCCGTCGGCTTCGTAGTCCGTGGCGATGACGACCGAGTTGTCATACCCATCGAGCCGGTACGCGCTGACGTCCTGAGGATGACGGAGGCGGCACACCGAGACTCCAACTTCGGAGAGGGCGAACTCGTCGCCATCGAGGTCGACGAAGCGCTTCTGTGACGGGGTGTCAGCGATCTTCACCGGGAACCACGGCTCCGCGTATGGCCCGCTGACGGCCTCTTCTACGCCCAGTTGCCTCCACGGGTACCCGTAGAACGTGATCGTGGCGTTCTTGTCATAGAGGGGATCGAAGAAGGGAAGGCCGAGGAGATGGTCGAGGTGGTAGTGGGTGAAGACGATGTGGTAATCGGCAGCGTCGGTCGGCGCCCCCGTGAGCCCGGTGCCGGCGTCGACGATGAGGATGGATCCGTCGGACAGGCGAGCCGACAGACACGTGGTGTTTCCTCCGTATCGTGCTGTGGTCGGCCCCGATACCGGCAGCGACCCGCGCGCCCCGTGGATGGTGAGTTCTGCCATCGCATCCTTCCGCCGCCGATCCGAACGTGAACCTACACCGATCGGTAAGGTCCTCACCGATCAGACCGAGTGACCGAGGGGGTCGAAGTTGAAGCTGTCCGCCGTCCGTCCGCCCCGGCTTCGCACCACAGAGACCGAGGCTGGAGACGAGCGCTCCGCCACGTGGATGGAGCTGTTCTACGACCTGGTGTTCGTTGTTGCGGTTGCGGCACTCGCCAAGCGGCTGTTGGCCGACCCGGGATGGGGCGGCGTGCTCGCGTTCACCGGTCTCTTCGTCCCGATCTGGTGGTCGTGGGCCAGCTACACGTTCTACGCCGATCGGTACGACACCGACGATGCCATCCAGCGGGTGCTGGTAATCGTCCAAATCGCCGCCATTGCCTTGATGGCAGCATCGATATCGGGCGACACCGCCGATTCGTCTGTCGGGTTCGCCTTGTCGTATGTCCTCGCCCGACTCGTTCTGCTGGTGATGTACGTGCGGGCGCAGCGCCACGTCGTCGAGACCCGGGAGCTTGTCAGCGGGTACTTGAAAGGGTTCTCCGCGGGCGGGCTCGTATGGCTCGTTTCTGTGTTCGTTCCCGAACCCGCCCGATTCTGGATGTGGGGCGTTGCTCTGCTCATCGAGTTCGCCACGCCGTATGCGGTGCGCAAGCTCCAGGCCCGCTCTCCTCTGTCCGTGTCGCACCTTCCCGAGCGTTTCGGGCTGTTCACGATCCTGGTGCTCGGTGAATCGATCGCTGCCGTCGTTGCCGGCCTCGCTCACGAAGGCTGGGTGGGCCAGAGCGTCGCGGCAGCGCTGCTCGGAGTGTTCCTCGCCTCTGGCCTGTGGTGGCTCTACTTCGACAACGCCGAGGGATCGGTCGTTCGTCGTGACCCGAAGACTGCCAAGGCGTGGCGTCCCACGGTGTGGATCTTCACCCATCTGCCGTTGTCTGGTGCCCTGGTGGCGTCAGGAATCGGTCTCGAGTTCATGGTTGCCCTCCACGCCGGCACGGTCGAACGTTTCGTGGTCGCCGGAGGCACCGCCGGGGCGCTTGCCTTCATGGGTGTGCTCCACATCGCCACTGAGCCGTCGCCTGAGCGCCGCGACTCCACCAAGGCCATGGTTCGGTTCGGCGCCGCCCTCGTCGCGCTCCTGCTTGGTGCGGTGATCGGCGAGAACGCCGTCGCTCTGGTGGTCGCACTCCTCGTGTTGATCGTCGGCCAGATCCTCCTCGATCTGTTGATCCTCGACCACGCCCTGCCGACCGAGATGCCGTCCGACCCCGTAGAAGCCGCCGACTCCGACGAGCAGGCGGAGCCCGTCGATACATCAGAGGGCTGAGCCGGAACCAGCGGTGGCCCTCGTAGCGTCGAAGGTGCGTATGAAATGGATGCTCGCTGTCGCTGCCGCCATTGGGGCCGTTGTGCTTGCCGTCGTTCTGCTCCAAACGGATGACCCGCCCGACTTCGTCGTCAATTCGGGACAGGACCTGGGTCTGACACCAGAGGATCAGCTCGTTCACTCGTTCTCGACTGGTGTGTGGACCGGAACCATGGACGGCACCCTTGTCACCCTCCAGGAGCGGCATCTGTTTGGCGACGAAGGAGGCGAGACGACCGCCATCACACTGTCACTGGCGGATGCGACTCCCGAAGTGATTCAGGCTGGCTGGACATCGTCGGATGCCTACGGGGGCGACAAGAGCCAGGAC
>JABDMN010000290.1 GCA_013001485.1 Acidimicrobiia bacterium | reverse complement strand
GGTCTGGACCACACGAGGAAGGGACACCAATGGCTGACATGCAATACCGACGATTGGGCAATGCGGGGATCAAGGTCAGTGTGTTGTCGTATGGCTCCTGGCTGACGTTTGGGAGTCGTCAGGCTGTTGAGCAGAGCATCGAATGCATGGGGGCCGCGTATGAAGCCGGGGTCAACTTCTTCGACAATGCCGAGGTCTATTCCGGGGGCCAGTCCGAGACGGTGATGGGTGAGGCCATCAAGGAGCTCGGCTGGGATCGGCACTCCTATCTGGTGTCCACCAAGTTCTTCTGGGGTATCCATGGTGAGTCGGCCATCAACGCCCACTGGACCCTCAACCGCAAATACCTGATGGAGGCGGTCGACAAGTCACTCGAGCGGCTCGGGCTCGACCACGTCGACCTCATCTATTGCCACCGCCCCGATCCGGAGACTCCCATCGAGGAGACCGTTTGGGCGATGTCAGACATCGTGGCCTCTGGTCGGGCGTTGTACTGGGGGACGTCGGAGTGGTCGGCCGACGAGATCAGAGCGGCATGGGAGATCGCCGAGCGGCACCACCTCCGTAAACCCGTCGTCGAGCAGCCTGAGTACAACCTGTTCAACCGCACCAAGGTGGAGCAGGAGTACAGCCGGCTGTATGAGGACATCGGGCTCGGGCTCACCACGTGGAGCCCGCTTGCGTCCGGTCTGCTCACCGGCAAGTACCTCGACGGGATTCCAGAGGGAAGCCGTGGCGAGAGCGTGACGTGGCTCCAGGACATGCTCACCAACCCCGAGTCGAACGAGAAGGTGCGTGCCTTCATGGCCATCGCGGAAGACGTCGGGTGCACGGCGGCGCAGCTCGCCCTTGCCTGGACTGCGTCCAACCCGGACGTCAGCACCGTCATCACCGGGGCAAGCCGGGTCGAGCAGGTTCACGAGAACATGAAGGCCCTGGAGGTCTTGGCCGAGCTCACACCTGAGCGCAAAGAGGCGATCGACGCTCTCTTCGAGTAGCTGCCGGCTTCCGGCTACCGGCTACGGGCTACCGGCTTCCGGCTAACCGTCCCGGACGCTTGGTGGGCCGAGTTCGATCGAATCGTCAGGGAAGCGGTCGCGACACAACTGCACGGCAATGAGCCATAGGGCGTCGGCTGCGTCTGTGGCGGTGGGAGTGGAACCCCCCGCAGCTCGGCTTAGGCCGGCCTCGATGTCCGCCTCGAAGAACTCAGCGGAAAGACCGAAGAGAACCTCGTCGTTCCACACGCCGTCCACGCAGGCACGGTCGACGCGGTTTTGCCACACGACGGCCGACGGCTGGTCGATCCCCAGGATGTTGATCCACGTGATCTTGACGTTCTCGAGATCACCGATCGTCATGGGAATCTCGGGCTCGATGAGGGGTTCGGGATCGGAACAAGTTACGACGAGCAGAGAGTTGACCACGAGAAACGCGAGGATGGCTGGATGCCGCACGGCTCCTGTCCTAGCCGTTTGCCAGGTCGGCCCATTCGGCTTGCTGGGCTTCCCATTCGGAGCGTTCGAGGACGTCGCACGTGGTTCCGAAGATCGCCCAGAAGTCGTCGCATGAACCGTTGAGGCGATACTCCACCGACGACACCGAGCCGAACTGAAAGAGTGTCGCGGAGAGGTCGCCGAGCAGGAAGACCTCGGACTCAGCTCCTTCGGTGGCGCTGTCGGCGAGGTCGATGACCAGGGCGCCTGACGACAGCGAGATGTTGGAGAGGTCCGCGCCAGACGCACCTGGACCGAACGGTGACCGGAAGCCGGCTTCGGTCTCCTCCTCAGTGGGGCCATCGAGAAGCGCCCGTGTGGTAGCGGTGATCACCAGCTGTGTGTCTGGGACTTCGCGGAACACGATGGTCTCGCCGGTTGGGAAGGGTGCGCTTCCGCACGAATAACGCAGAGTCAGCACGATGTTGCCCGAAGCCGGCGTGACCCCCGGCACCTCGCAGGGAGGCTCGGGAATCGTGGTCGTCGTCGTGGTCGCCGCCTCAGTCGTGGTGGTGGCCTCGGTGGACGAAGACGTTGTCGTGGTCGGTGCCGCCAGCGGCTCGCGCTCTTCGACCACGCGGCGAAAGGCGACGATCAAGACGATCAGGGCGAGGATCGCCACAGCCGCGATGAGCACCCTGCGGATGATGTCGAGGAGGGTGGTGTTCATCGGGGCATCACCCAGCCTTCCTGTTCGTAGCGGTGTCGGTGTTGGGCATGTTCGCTGGCCAGCAGGCTCCACGAAGTGTGATCCAGCCATTCGGACCCCACCTGGATCACCTGGCGAAGAGTTCCCTCGTAGGTGAATCCGAGCTTCTCGGCGATCTTCACACTGGCCGCATTGCCGACCGCCACCCGCACCGCCACTCGATGCATTGCCAGGTCGCGGAAGGCGAAGTCGAGGATCGATGCCACGGCTTCCGTCATGTATCCCTTGCCGGTGTCGGGTGTCCGTGTCCAGTAGCCCGCTTCGCCCGTCTTGTTCTGGGCCGACGTGAACCAGACGGAGACATTCCCGACGTGCCGCGGCCGATCTTCGACCGTGCGCATGGCGAAATCGAATGCTC
Source organism: Acidimicrobiia bacterium (assembly GCA_013001485.1). GTDB lineage: Bacteria > Actinomycetota > Acidimicrobiia > Spongiisociales > UBA5794 > JABDIW01. The sequence continues at coordinate 2,996 of JABDMN010000290.1, read as the reverse complement.
GGCCCTCGTTCCACGCAGACATCGAGTCACGGATGTATGTCTGGGCCATCGAGCGGGTGTAGGCGCCGCTGGCCCAGGGCAGCCACCGGCTCAGTTCGCTCATCGACTCGGACGCCGAGGTGTGCAGCATGTCGATGTCGCGACGTCGAAACGGCCGCAGGCTGAGTCGCGGCGTGGCTATGTAGGTTCGTTCGATTGTCCCAACCACGGCGGCGAGCCTATCGCAGCGCACCGGACTGGTTGCGGCGTCGCCCAAAGCGACCGTGAGTTGCGGTCCGCCCGTCAATCAGACTTGCGCGCTCTGACGCCGTTCTTGAGTTGTGAGATCGACCAGTAGGACCCGGCGAGGCTGGCAGTCAGGATTGGGATCCCAACGAGCAAGTCGACGACACCCTCGGAGGATTCGGATCCGGCGAGGAATCGGAGCGCGAATGCCGCACCGACCACTGCGAACAGGGTCAAGAAGAGCAGCAGCAGCGCGAGCAGCGGCCACCATCGACGAGCGAAGCCGCTCGCCTTGATTCCGTTGAGGGCGCCAAATTCCATACCGAACTCCTCGTTGCGGAAGGCCACACTTGGTCCGTGAAAGTCGCCCGTCGTGAACTTGATGGCTCGGGTCTTCTCATCGTGGGCGTCACAGAAGGGCACTGGATGCCAGATGCGCTCGCTGTTGCCAGCGGTAATCGGTCTTATCAGCTCGCGGTTGTAGGCGGGGTTGAGTCGGCCGGCAATCGACCTCAACATGCCCACTTGGACCACGTACCGCCCGCTTGCACCGGGGAGTGACTTGCCTGTTGTCTCGAACACGACGGCGCGAGTCGGAGGCGCAAGACACGCAGCGCACCTGTCGGGATACCGTTCAGTCCCTGCAGCGATGCCCGGCGCGAGTGCGCGTCCGGTCTCCACTGATTCGCCGGTCACCGGGTACTTCGGCCGACCGATCAGCCACAGTGAGCCGTTGGCGCGACGCGCGACGTCCGCCGGTGACAACAGCGTGTTGACCGTGCCTATGTCCTTCCCGCCGGACATGCTCTGATAGCTCCGCCTGATCGAAGTCGGCTCGGCCCGGCTGAGCGCCTCCTGCAATGCCTGTGAGCGAATGTCAGTCATTGGTTCCTTCAGGGTCGCTGGCGACATGTGAGCACGACGAGATAGGTCCTGGCAGGGGAGAAGTGCCTTTACTCGTCGTTCGGGGGCTCTGACCCGGTCGTATGCTGGATGGCATGTCACCAACCGACGGAGTATCTGCGCGCCTGTGGGTATCTCTCGATGCCCTGTCTGGGGTTGCAGAGTCCGACCATGCTCGCTCCGCGGTGCTGGTGCCGCTGTACGACGACGACGCAGGCGAGATGCGTGTGGTGCTCACCAAGCGGCCCGACCACATGCCGACTCACCCCGGTGACGTGGTCTTTCCTGGGGGAAAGATCGAACCCGGGGAGACACCGGTCGAGGCCGCCGTGCGCGAGACGTGGGAGGAAGTCGGAATCCCGGCAGACTCGATCGAGGTGCTCGGAGGCTTGGGCCCGATCACGACTCGGAACCGCGAGAACCTCATCATCCCGGTGGTGGCTCGCATCGATCGACCGGCCGAGCTGATCCCCGAGCCGGCCGAGGTGGAAGTGGTGATCGAGCCGAAGATGGTGGATCTCCTCGACGAGTCGTCGTGGCACAACCGCGATTACTACGGCCACGACCTGTGGTTTTACGAGTTCCCTGAAGGCACGCTGTGGGGAGCCACGGCCTTCATGATGCGTGAGCTTCTCGAATACCTGCGGTGACGCTCATTCGATGAAGATCGCGACCAACAAGGGGGCGATCGCCAGAGCCGGGAGCATGTTTGCCACCCTCACCTTCTTCAGGTCGAGCAGTCGAAGGGCGATGCCGAACAAGAGGATGCCTCCCGCTCCCTCCAGCGCGTCGATCATCGCATCGCTGAGCACGCCTTCGAGAGCCCCCGCAGACAGAGCGATCCCTCCCTGGATGATCAGGATGAGTGCAGCCGAGAGGGCGACACCCCAGCCGTAGACCGCGGCGAAGGCGATCGAGGCAAACCCATCGAGACCGGCCTTGACGAACAGGTCGGTCGGCTCGCCGAGCCCGTCCTTGATCGAACCGATGATGGTCAGAGGCCCGATGAGGTAGACGAGGCTCGCAACTACGAATCCTTCGGCGAACCGACGGTTGCCGCCACGTCCCGTCGTCGGGTCGAGGTTCTCCGGCAGTTCGACGTCGATCGGGGTTGCCGAGCCGACCAGGCGGCGCTGGACAGCGTCGCCGAGCCAGGTGAGGCCTTGTTCGATCCTGAGGAGCTCGCCGATCACTGCCCCAACGAGCACGGCGACCAGCAAGATGGTGAATTCATCTGAAGCCAGGGTCTCCCGCACCGCCAGCGCAGCCACGATCAGGCCGAGGGCACCCATGATCGTCTCGGTGAAACGTCCCGGGATCTTGCGGCCGGCAAGAGCCCCGATGGCGGTCCCGACGATCACTGTGATGACGTTGGCGATGGTTCCGACGAGCACGGCGGCACGCTACCCCCTACCGTCCCCGCCATGGAGCTCGCCGGACGCGTTGCCGTTGTCACCGGGGCCGCCAGCGGCATCGGTCTGGCCATGGTCCAGCGATTCGCTGCCGAGGGCATGGCTCTGGTGCTCGCCGACATCGAGGAGGAACCCCTCGGTCAGGCCGTCGACGATCTGCGATCAGGCGGTGCCGAGTGCATCGGCGTTGTCACCGATGTCAGCGACGCTGCCGCAATGGATCACCTCGCCGAGGAGGCATTCGCCCGGTTCGACTCGGTGCACTTGGTGTGCAACAACGCGGGTGTCGGCGGAGGAGGATCGATCCTCGACACCACCCCCGAGCAGTGGGAGTGGGTACTCGGGGTGAACCTCTGGGGCGTCGTCCACGGGTTGCGGGTCTTCCTACCCCGACTCGTGGAGCAGGACGAGGGCCACGTTGTGAACACGGCCTCGGTGGCTGGCATCGTGTCGACC
>JABDMN010000284.1 GCA_013001485.1 Acidimicrobiia bacterium | reverse complement strand
ATTCGGGAGGGATGAAGCGCCGGCTCAACATCGGCATCGGGTTGCTGCACCGCCCCCGGCTGCTCATCCTCGACGAGCCAACCGTCGGAGTCGATCCCCAGAGCCGAAACGCCATCCTCTCCAGCGTCGAGCACCTGGGGGAAGCAGGGATGGCCGTCCTCTACACCACGCACTACATGGAGGAGGCTGAGCGGCTGTGCGACAGGGTCGGCATCATCGACGAGGGCACAGTGATCGCTGAGGGCACCCGCCGCGAGCTGGTGGCCCTCGTCGGTCAGCGCGACCTGGTGCACCTAACCGGGTCCGGAGACCTGCCGGCAGCGGTCGTGGCGCTCGAGACCATGCCCGGCGTCGACAAGGCCACCGCTACCGACCACCACCTCGAGATCGTCGTCGCCGACGCCCGCCAACAGCTCCCCAGTCTCCTCTCCACCGTCTCGGCTGCTGGTGCCTCGATCGACGGAGTCGAGGTGGTCGAGCCCGACCTCGAGGCCGTGTTCCTCAAGCTGACTGGAAAGGCCTTGCGCGAGTAGTGGGCGCTGTGTTCACCATCGGGATGAAGGATCTGCGGCAGCGACTGCGCGACCGGTCCGCCTGGATCATCGCGGTGATCGTGCCACTCGGGCTGGCGTTCGTCCTCAACGCCACGATCGGTGGCGCCGGAGGCGGCGAGGGTGCCGGCTTCGTCACCGAGATCATCGTTGTCGACAATGACGGCGGGGAGATCGCCACAGCCTTCGTCGACTTCCTCGACGAGCTCGAACGGGACGAGATCGTCTCGATCGAGACTGCGGCGAGCGCCCAGGAGGCGTCGGACCGGGTCGCTGACGGTTTCCCGTCGGCCATCGCCATTCCTTCCGGGTTCTCGGCTGCCGCCCGGAGCGGTGGCGCCTCGACACTCACCGTGTACACAAACCCGGACGAGCAGATCGCGTCTCTGGTCGCCCTCTCCCTTGCCCAGGGCTTTGCCTCCGAGATCAACACCGTGCAGCTCTCGGTGGCGTCGGTGTTCGTCACAGAGGGGGGAGAGGCTGACCCCGCTCGGATCCCTGAGCTGGTTGTTGCCGCCCAGGGTGGGACACCGTTGGCGACAGTTGTCGGCATCGAAGCCGAGGGCGACGGTTTCGACCTTGCCACCTACTTCGCCATCGGCATGGCGGTCTTCTTCGTGTTCTTCACGGTGCAATACGGCGTGCTCGGGCTCATCGCAGAGCGTGACGAGGGGACGATGGCCCGCCTTCTCGCAGCCCCGATCCCACGCGCCGCCATCGTCGGCGGCAAGCTCCTCGCGGCTTTCGTGCTCGGCCTGGTCTCGATGATCGTGCTGTGGGTCGCCAGCTCGCTGGTCATGGGAGCCGAGTGGGGGAATCCGGTTGGAGTTTTGCTCTTGATCGTTGCTGGCGTCATCGCTGCCATGGGCGTCACCGCACTCGTGGCCTCGTTTGCCCGAACCGCCGAGCAAGCCGGCGGTTACGCAGCCATCGTCGCCGTCGTTCTCGGGTTACTGGGCGGCACGTTCTTCCCGGTCAGTCAGGCGTCCGGGTTCTTCTCGCTGGTCAGCAGGATCGCACCGCACCGGTGGCTGATGGACGGTTTCAACCTGCTCACGGCCGGTGACCCGGTGTCGGCAGTGATCCCGTCAGCACTTGCTGCGGTTGGCTTTGGTCTGGTCACAGGAGCTATCGGGCTGCTGCTGTCCCGAAAGATGGTGTTGTCCTGATGAAGGTGCTGACGATCGCGACGAACTCCGTCGTTCGGCTGTTCCGCGAACGGACCAACATCTTCTTCGTCTTCATCCTGCCTCTGTTGCTGGTGATGATCATCGGCCTCGTGTTCGGCGGAGGTTTCACACCGCGGATCGGTCTCGTCGTGGAAGACGACGGTGCCCTCAGTCAGCAACTCGTTGCGGCTATCGAGGCGATCGACGGCGTCGACGTGTCGGCCGCCGACTCGGAGCAGCAGGTGCGCGACGACATCCGTAGGAACGAGCTCGAGGCGGGAGTCGTCATCCCCGCCGGGTTCGATGCCGACCTTCGTGCCGGTAGCCCCGCCGCTGTCCAGTTCCTCGCAGCACTCGGGACGGGAGGCTTCGAGATTCAGAGCCTCGTGAACACCGAGGTGACGCGCCTCGACTCGATAGTCCGGGCCGGCCAATTCGCCTGTGACCAGGGCGCCTGCGACGAGGCAACCGGCCTCGCAGCCGCAACCACCGCGGTCGAGACGCTCGATGGCGTGGCGGTGGAACGCATCGGCGAGGTGTCGTCTTCCAGCATCGGGCAGTTCGACCTCGGGGCGGCGCAGAACCTCGTGCTGTTCATGTTCGTCACGGCCCTCTCCGGATCCGCCGCCCTCATCCAGTCCCGGCGTCTTGGAGTGTCTCGCCGCATGCTGTCGACGCCCACCAGCGCCACCACCGTCGTCGCCGGGGAGACTCTCGGCCGGTTCTTCGTCACCATGGTGCAGGGGGTCTTCATCATCGGCGTCGCCGCCGTCGCCTTCGGGGTCGACTGGGGCGACCCCTTGGCAGCTTCGGTCCTGGTGATCGCTTTCGGGCTGGTGGGCACCGGAGCCGGCATGCTCATGGGCTCGCTCTTCAGCAACGACGAGCAGGCCGGCGGGATCGGCACCTTCCTCGGTCTCGGCCTTGGCGCGTTGGGCGGGTGCATGGTGCCGCTCGAGGTGTTCTCCGACTCGATGACGACGGTCGCCCACGTCACCCCACACGCCTGGGCCCTGGACGGCTTCAGTGATCTCATCCGCCACGACGGTGGCCTCACCGATGTTCTTCCCGAGGTGGGAGTGCTTCTCGCCGGAGGTGTGGCACTCATCGTCGTCGCGGGCTTCACGTTCAGGCGGGTGATGACCCGGTAACCGGGCCTCACCCTGCGGTGGGTAGCATCCCGCCGATGCCCGTTGAGATCGATATCGCCAAGGTCGCTCGTCTTGCCCGCCTCGCCCTCTCCGATGAGGAGCTGGCAACGGTCGGCGAGCAGTTGACCGACATCCTCGAGCACGCCGCCGAGGTGCAGGCCCTGCCCACCGACGGCGTGCCGCCCACCTCCCATCCCATCCCGATGGTCAACTCATTTCGCGACGACGAAGTGACACCATCACTGGACAGGGAAGAGGTGCTGTCGCAGGCGCCCGACGCCATCGACGGCTACTTCCGTGTCCCCAGGATCCTGGACGAGGAATGACCGACCTCGCCGACCTTACGATCGCCGAAGCCGGTGCCGCCCTGCGGTCAGGCAGCACCACATCCGTCGACTTGCTCGACTCGGTTCTGGCTCGCGCTGGGGCCACCGAGGCCCAGCTCCACGCCTACCTGACTCTTGATCGTGACGGAGCCCGGACTGCTGCCCAGGCTGCCGACGAGCAGCTCGCCGCCGGAGAGGACCGCGGGCCGCTTCACGGCATTCCCATTGCGCTCAAGGACAACATGTGCACCCGCGGCGTCGAGACCACCTGCTCGTCGCAGATCCTTGCCGGCTACGTGCCTCCCTACGACGCCACAGTGGTCGATCGACTCCGGGTCGCCGGTGCGGTCATTGCAGGCAAGACCAACCTCGACGAGTTCGCCATGGGCTCGTCCACCGAGAACTCTGCCTACGGGCCGACCCGCAACCCCTGGGATCCCGAACTCGTCCCCGGCGGCAGCTCGGGAGGGTCGGCTGCCGCTGTAGCCGCCGGCTCCGCATTCGGTGCACTCGGTTCGGACACCGGGGGCTCGATCCGTCAGCCCGCTGCGTTGTGCGGCGTGGTCGGCGTGAAGCCCACCTACGGCCTGGTCAGTAGGTACGGCCTCGTCGCTTTCGCTTCTTCACTCGACCAGATCGGTCCGCTGACCAGAACCGTCGGCGACAGCGTTGCGATGCTCGATGCCATTGCGGGGCACGACATCCACGATGCCACCAGCTACCGCGGTGAGGTTCCCGAGTTCGGGGTCGACCTCGAGACCGGGGTGGCGGGCATGCGAGTCGGAGTCGTCCGTGAGCTGATGGGCGATGCCATCGATGCCGAGGTTCAGGCGTCGATGCGAGCCATGCTCGACAAGCTGTCCGATGCGGGAGCCGAGATCGTCGACGTATCGATGCCGACGTCCGAATACGCGCTGTCCGCCTACTACCTGATCGCCCCGGCCGAGTGTTCCGCCAACCTGGCCCGGTTCGACGGCGTCCGCTACGGGCTGCGTGTCGAAGGCTCCACCACAGAAGAGATGATGGCGAAGAGCCGCGCCGAGGGGTTTGGCCCTGAGGTGCGTCGTCGAATCCTGCTCGGCACCTACGCCCTGTCCGCCGGCTACTACGACGCCTTCTACGGCCAGGCGCAGCGGGTGCGGACCCTGGTGCGGCGTGAGTTCGAGGCCGCCTACCAGCAGGCCGACGTGCTCATTTCACCTACGAGCCCGACCACGGCGTTCGCCATCGGCGCCAAGGCCGACGACCCCATGGCCATGTACTACTCCGACGTGTGCACCATCCCGTCCAACCTCGCCGGTGATCCCGGCATGTCTCTGCCCGTGGGAGTCGACGGGGCCGGCTTGCCGATCGGGCTGCAGGTGATGGCGCCGGCGCTGGGGGAACGGGAGATGTTCCGTGTCGCTGCCGAGATCGAGCGTCTTGCCGGCTTCACCGCACGGGCGGCGTTGGCCACGAGCGAGGTGACCCTCCCCTCATGACCGACTACGAAGCCGTCATCGGCATCGAGACCCATGTCGAGCTGCTCACGGCATCGAAGATGTTCTGCGGCTGCGAGGTCAGCTTCGGGGATGCCCCCAACACCCGGGTGTGTCCGGTGTGTCTTGGTCTTCCGGGGGCGATGCCGGTTCCGAACGAGAGCGCCATCGACGGGATCATCGCCATCGGCCTCGCCCTCGGCTGTGACATCACCGAGCACTCGCTGTTTCACCGCAAGAACTACTTCTACCCGGACCTCCCGAAGAACTACCAGATCTCTCAGTACGACGTGCCCTTGTGTGTCGGCGGTTATCTCGACGTCGAAACCGACGCCGGCCCCCACCACATCGGCATCACCCGGGTCCACATGGAAGAGGACACGGGCAAGTCGACCCATGTCGGCGACGGTGGCGGCCGTATCCACGACGCCGAGCATTCGCTTGTCGACTTCAACCGGTCCGGCGTGCCGCTCGTCGAGATCGTGAGCGAACCCGACATCCGCACCGCCGACCAGGGCCGGGCCTACGGCCAGGAGCTGCAGCAGATCATCCGTGCGCTCGGCGTGTCTGATGCCAAGCTCGAAGAGGGTCGGATGCGATTCGACGTCAACGTCTCGATCCGCCCCGTGGGGCAGGAGGAGTTCGGCACCCGGGCAGAGGTGAAGAACGTCAACTCGCTGCGGTCCCTGCACCGCTCGATCGACTTCGAGGTCGCCCGCCAGACCGAACTGGTCGAGTCGGGCGGGACCGTCATTCAGGAGACCCGGCACTGGAACGAGCAGTCGGGCAAAACGGTGTCGGGCCGATCCAAAGAGGAAGCCGAGGACTACCGCTACTTCCAGGAGCCCGACCTCGTTCCGCTCCATGTCGACGCCGACTGGCGGGGCAGGATCAGCAATGTGCAGCCCGAGCTCCCGGCCTCGAAGCGGTCGCGGTTCGTGGCTGCCGGTGTGGACACTGCGACAGCCCTGACTCTGTCGACC
>JABDMN010000228.1 GCA_013001485.1 Acidimicrobiia bacterium | reverse complement strand
CCACTGGTCAACGGGAAGTAAAATAGACCGGACGACGCGCCCAGCTCGACGCCGAAATCTGGACCGAAATCGAGACGCCGAATGGTGCCGGCTTCGTGCCTGCCCACTTCCTGACGCGGCAGGTCAGCGACATGCGGTTCGGTGGTGCAACGGAGCCCGGAGAGCTGCTCGACAAGCTCGGGTCGCTGCTGGACATGGGCGGCAATCTCGGCCTCGTTGCCGGGGAACGGGGCCTCGCGGTTGCCCACTTCGCCCCACCAGAGACGTTCCCGGCCGATGACCTTCCCGAGTTGCTCGCCTCGACCGAGATTTGGTCGTGGTGGGGACGCAGTGGCTCGATCCAGGACCAGGACGGCACGTTCGCTGACATCGTTGGAACCCCGCTGATCGAGACGATGAACCGCTATGAAGCCCGGGCCGAGCCCGGAGATGCACCGGTACCCATCGAGCTGGTCAACTACCGGTCGATGGTCTACTCCGATCCGGCTATCCCCGGGAAGGATGCCTGGAGGGTGTTCTTCGAGCTGGATCACGACGACAACTGGACGATCGCCGCGATCTGGCGGGAATCGTTGCCGAACCCCAACGCCGCTTCAGGATCCCGACGGCTGATCTCGGCCTGAGTCGGCAGAGCGGTCGCCGAAGGCCAGTACCGTTCCGTGGGTGACCGCCGCCCTGATCATCGACTTCGACCAATCACCGGAGGTCTCCGACCTGCTGTCGTCTGCTGTCGACGACGCCAAAGCTGCCGGACTGTCGCCGATCATCGTGGTGGGCGCCGATGGTCCCGTCGGGGATTCTGTGTGGCTTCTCGAGGACGAGTCATCAGGTGGCGAACCTCTCTCGGCTCTGCAGGCCGCGCTGGATCTGCTCGACCGGGAGCGCGCCGCGGATGACGTGGTCGTCATCGATGCAGCGCACGGTGCCGACCCCGAACACATTGCAGCGTTGATCGAGCTGAGTGCCGGGTCGCCGGTGGTTGTCACCAAGTACCGGTACGCACGGGCGTTGCCTGTGCTTCTCGATTCGGCTGTGTGGTCCGCCGTGATGGCGCTCGAGGACTCGGCGTTGTTCGGTTGGATCGATTCCCACCCAAACGTGGTTGGGGAAGAGTGGGTGGCGTCGGCTCCTCGGGACACCCCGGCTTTGTAGGCCACTGGAGCGACAGGGCCTCGGTTCGGTAACCTCGTGCCGGTGGCGGGGTAGGGCCGCCTTCTGGCAACGCAGAGAGGAAGACATGCCGACCATCGACGCCATAGAGGGGATCGGACCCAAGCACGCAACGAAGCTCCGCAAGGCGAGGGTTCGGACCACTGAGGCTCTCCTCAAGCGTGGTGCGCTGAAGAAGGGCCGCAAGGATCTGGCCGCGGCTACCGGTCTTGGGGAAAAGACGATCCTCGAGTGGGTGAATCGGGCCGACTTGATGCGGGTCCGCGGCGTGGGCTCTGAATACAGCGATCTGCTCGAAGCCACTGGCGTCGACACTGTCAAAGAGCTTCGCAACCGCAACGCCAAGAACCTGCTGACTGCCATGGCGACGATCAACGACAAGAAGCGACTCGTCCGCCGGATGCCCACCGAGTCGATGGTGTCGCAGTGGGTTGCGAGCGCAAAGACTCTTGATCCCAAGGTCAAGTACTGAAGAACGACTCCAAGACGCGACGAAGGCCCGGGGAATCCCCGGGCCTTCGATCGTTAGGGGGTCACCTCATCAGGTGACCTGAGTTACTTGGAGGCTCGTGCAGGAGCCTTCTTGGCGGCAGCCTTCTTGACCGGTGCTTTCTTGGCGGGAGCCTTCTTGGCCACAGCCTTCTTCACCGGTGCTTTCTTGGCCGGGGCTTTCTTGGCGGCAGCCTTCTTGACCGGGGCCTTCTTGGCCGGGGCCTTCTTGGCCACAGGCTTGGTGATCACCGTGGTCTCCGGCCGGTTGGCGGCGAAGCTCTCGCGCCAATCGGTGAGGACGTCCTCGAGGCGGTCGCGTAGCTTGTCGACGCGACCCTGGATCTGCTCGAGATCCATGCGATCCGAGATTTCCTCGACTCGGTCTGAGATCTCTTCCATCACGTTGGTGTCACGCATCTGCTTGGTGACCTTCTCGCCTTCGGTGGCGAACTCGTCAAACTGTGAGCGAGCTTCCTTGACCATCTTGGTGCTCGTGTCGGCGATGAACCGCCCGGCAACCACCGGGGCGCCTACGAGAGCGAACATGGCCTTCTTGGCGGCCTCGCGCTGTTCAGTCAACATCAGTCTCTTCCTCCTTTGCCCCGGCGATGAAGCTTTCGTACACCTCTGCCAGGGAGCGTTTCTGTGTCTTTGTCAAGAGGGGGTCGCCCTCGATGGCCTCGACCACCCCGATGTGTCCCTCGGATGCCTCCAGGAGGCCCGCCTTCTCATAAAGCGACTCAGCCCTGATCGACAGGGCACGAGCGATCGACATGAGGATCTCTGCGGATGGTTTGCGGAGCCCTCGTTCGATCTGGGACAGATAGGGATTCGAGATCCCGGCGGTCTCGGCGAGCTTCCGCAGTGACATTGCGCTGCGTTCGCGCTGTTCGCGAATGAAGCCTCCGAGGTCGCCTAGTTGTTGTCGAACCATGTTCACAGGATATGGCACCGTGCTAACTATTGCAAGCGTTAGCTGTGAGCTAATCGGCGGTCTGGAAGTGCCGTGACGTGGGGTCGGTAGAGTTCCGCCAACTCACCGGAGCCGATACACATGAGCCCCGCCAAGGGAGACGAATCCATGATCATCGTGATGAGGCCCGACGCCACCACCAGCGACGTCGACCATGTAGTCGAGCGGCTCGCCGAGATCGGCGCCGTGGCCCACGTCTCGGTTGGCCAGGTGCAGACCGTCGTCGGCGCCATCGGCGATCGCGAAACGATCCAGCAGCTCCCCTGGGAGGCCTTTCCCGGCGTCGAACGGGCAGTGCCTGTTCTCAAGCCGTACAAGTTCGTCTCGAGAGACTTCCACCCTGACGACACCGTGATCGATGTCGGCGGGGTTCCCTTGGGAGGCGGCCACTTCGCCGTCATCGCCGGGCCATGTGCTGTCGAAAGCCGCGACCAGCTGTTCACTTCCGCCGCAGCCGTCCACAAGGCCGGAGCCCGGATCCTGCGGGGCGATGCCTTCAAGCCACGGACCAGCCCGTACGCCTTCCAAGGCCTCGAGGAGGAAGGGCTCCAGTACCTCGCCGAGGCCCGCGATGAGTTCGGCATGCCGTTCGTTGCCGAGGTGCTCGACCCTCGCGATGTCGATCTGGTGGCTTCCTATGCGGACCTCATCCGCGTCGGCACCCGCAACATGGCCAACTTCACGCTGCTCAGCGAGCTCGGCAAGCAACCCAAGCCGGTGCTCCTCAAGCGTGGGTTCACCGCGACGATCGAGGAATGGTTGAACGCCGCCGAATACATCTACAAAGAGGGCAACCACAGCGTGATCCTCTGCGAGCGTGGGATCAGGACATTCGAGACGGCCACGCGCAACACGCTCGACATTTCGGCTGTGCCCGTGGTGAAGGGGCTTTCCCACCTGCCGATCATCGTCGACCCGTCCCATTCAGGCGGTCACCGCGAGCTGGTTGCGCCGTTGACGAGGTCCGGCGTCGCTGCAGGCGCAGACGGCTTCATGGTCGACGTCCACCACGCCCCCGAGACGGCCCTTGTCGATGGCGCCCAGGCCATCTTGCCGGATGAGTTCTCCGCCCTGATGGATCAGGTCCGGGCTCTTGCCGTCGTCATGAATCTCGAGCTGTGACGCTGCGGGTCGGCATCGCCGGCACCGGTCTGATCGGAGCATCCATCGGCGCAGGGCTGCGGGCCGCCGGCTGGGACGTCTCCGGATGGGACCCGGATCCAGACGCTCTTGAGCGCGCTGAGGGCATCGGAGCCCTCGATCGCTCGTGCGAAACCCTCGACGATCTCCTGTCCGAGGATCCCGATGTTGTTGTTCTCGGTGCTCCGCCCGATGCTGTGATCGATCTTGTCACTGGTCTCACGACTTCGGCGCTGGTCACAGATGTCGCCGGCGTGAAGGCACCGGTGATCGAGGCTGCCGGCCATCTTTCCCGATTCGTAGGCGGACATCCGATGGCAGGCAGAGAGACGGGCGGCGCCGAACACGCCTCACCGGCCTTGTTCCGCGGGGCAACGTGGATTGTCACCCCCGACGGCGCAGCGGACGTAGACGTCGAGCTCGTCGAGGCCATGGTGCATGCTCTGGGAGCCAGGGCGGTGCGGATGACGGCTGCCGACCATGACGAGGCCGTGGCCCTGATCAGCCACCTGCCTCAGGTGTTGGCCGTGACGCTCCTGGAGTCGGCCGCCGAGACCGGGCACGCGCTCGATCTCGCCTCGGGGAGCTTCCGTGACCTGACGAGAGTCGCCGCCTCCGACCCGAGCATGTGGAGTCAGTTGCTTGCGGCCAACCGGTCCGCGGTGGCGGCACGCCTGCGTGCCTTTGGTCAACGCCTCGACTCGCTGGCCGATGTCATCAGCGACTCAGATTCGATGCAGGACCGTCTCCGGGAAGCCCGCGACGTGCGGTCGACGCTTTCCCCTCCGGTGGTTGCCGTGGATGTGGCGCTGGCCGACGAGCCTGGTGAGCTGGCAAAAGTGGGCCGGGCATTGGAGTCGAGCCGGGCTGATGTCCGTGATCTCCAGCTGCGACACGGTCGGCATGGCGGTGGCGGCGTTCTGACGCTGTCGGTGCGTCCCGGAGAAGCTGAGACGCTGGTGGCTGCCCTCAGCGCCGTCGGGCTCGAGGTGATCGCCTAGGTGGTCGCCTAGGAAATCGCCTAGGAAATCGCCTAGGAAATCACCTAGGAAATCGCCTAGGTGGGCACCTAGGAAATCGCCTAGGACGTGGTGCGGAGCGAATCGAGGATCGCCACGCCGCCTGCGATCCCGGCTTCGATGCACGCCTCATCGACGTCGAAGGTCGCCGAGTGCAGGTCGACGTTGCGGCCGTCGACGGCCGATCCGAGACGGACGAGAGCGCCGGGGAGGTCCTCGAGGAACCAGGAGAAGTCCTCCGAGCCGAGACTCTGGTGGGTGTCGGCGACAGCCTCGGCACCCATCGTGCGCCCAATCGCATCAGCGGCGGCGGCGATGACTCCGGCGTCGTTGACCACAGGCGGGGAACCCTGGATGTAGTCGACCTTGGCGGTGGCGCCGTAGGGAGCGACCAGGTGGTGGATCAGCTTCTCGATCGTCTCGGGAAGCCGGCGCCACACGTCCAGCTCGAACAACCTGATGGTGCCTCCGACGGTCACGTGGGTCGGAATCACGTTCTCGACCTTGCTCGATCCCTCGATGTGACCGAAGACGAGAGCTGCGGTGTGGCGAGGGTCGATGTCCTGACGGACGAGGACCGGAAGATCAGTGATGATCCTGGCGGCGACGTAGACAAGATCGACGGTCTGGTGGGGGCGAGAGGTGTGTCCACCCGGCCCGTGGAGCGTCACGGTGAGCCGATCCGAAGCACCGGTTATCGGGCCGGTGCGGAGGCCGAACTTGCCAGCCGGCAGGCTGGGGTCGACGTGATAGGCGATGACCGAGTCGAGACCATTGGTGATGCCTTCCTCTCGCATCTGCTGGGCACCCCCCGGGATGCGTTCCTCAGCAGGTTGGAAGAAGCAGCGGATGCCTCCGTCGACCTCCCCGGCTTCGGCGAGTCGATGCCACGAGACGGCGACCCCGGCGGCGATGGCGGAGTGAACGTCGTGGCCACAGGCGTGCATGACTCCCGGGTTCAATGATCGGAACGGCAACTCAGTCTCCTCCTGGATGGGAAGAGCATCGAGATCGGCCCGGAATCCGACGGTCGGGGTTCCCCCGATGTCGACGCTGAGGCCCATGCCGTCGCCGCGCACGATCGGCTCGAGTCCCGCGGCAGACAGGTATTCGGCCACACGCTTGGTGGTCGCCACCTCGTCCCAACCGATCTCGGGGTGACGGTGAATCGCCCGTCTCAGGTCGATGGCTGACGGCGCTACAGCGGCCGCGGTTGGGAGCATGGCACTGGTCATCGGCGGGATTGTACGGGTCGGTGCAGGTGCGAGGAGGGCCGGTCTACTGTTTGCTCATGAAGGACCCCAGCTTCACGATCGGCGTCGAGGAGGAATACCTGCTCGTCGACCCGGATACGCGGGACCTCGCCACCGACCCGCCCTCCGTCCTGATGTCCGAGGCGGAGGCGCTGGAGGGGCAGGTGGGCCCGGAATTCCTGAGGTCCCAGCTCGAGATCGGGACCAAAGTGTGCAGCTCGATCTCCGAACTGAGAGAGGATCTGGGGCGGCTTCGGCGTCAGGTGGCCAATGTCGTCGAGGGCCATGGGCTGAAGCTGATGGCCGCCTCGACTCACCCGTTCGCTGAGGCGAGGGCTCAGCTCCCCACACCCAAGGATCGATATCGCCAGCTGGAGAACGACCTCCAGGGAGTGGTCAGACGATTGATGATCTGCGGTATGCACGTACACGTGGGTATTGAAGACGAGGACCTGCGCATCGACCTCATGGGTCAGATCAGCTATTTCCTCCCGCATCTCCTCGCGTTGTCCACCTCGTCGCCGTTTTGGCACGGCCACGACAGCGGGCTCAAGAGTTACCGGACCAGTGTGTTTCGGTCGATGCCACGCACCGGGCTCCCTTCTGACTTCTCATCGTGGGCCGAATACCAGCGC
>JABDMN010000271.1 GCA_013001485.1 Acidimicrobiia bacterium | reverse complement strand
ATGTTGACCGGAATAGCCCCCCATGACTCGCCGCCAGGTATGGAATGACCAGTGGAGTCGACGCCGGCTCGCCGCGCCGTGCGCCGGTCGTGCACCGGGGCACCAGTGACGCCGGCGGTGATGAGCTCATGGCGGCCCTTGGGAGTTCCTTCGATGTCGAACGCCAGCCCCAGGGCCCGCGGGTCGGTGACGTCGTCGACGAGCGTCAGAGCTTCGTCGAACTGGCCGGCGCCGGAATCCACGAACGATTGGCCCTCGTTGACGGCCTTGCCGTTGAAGCCGTAGAACCCGAGGAAGATCGCCATCGTCGCAACGCACTCGGGTGCCAGGACAACCTCGTACTCGCCTGGCTTGATGTCATAGGAGTCAGCGGAGTCCCGCGCTCGCTGCGCAGCCAGGATCCCGGCGGCGTCTCCGGCGAGATCGTCAAGCGCTACCGATGTCTGATGCGCCGAGCCGGCCGACGTGCCGGTCTGGTGGATGCCATCGATGGTCGCCCTCGTCGTGCGGCCCTTCCCTTGATGCCCTCGCGTCGTGGCGAATGCGTGGTTGGCTGCCTCGGTGTCGCAGTAGCCGGCTGCGGCCAGCCCCTCGCCAGCGGCGACGAACTCCGAGACGATGGTGCTGCGCATCTCGGGCGTGGCCTCGGCAGTGCCGACGTCGTAATGCTCTGTCTCGGCAATGGCCACGGGAGCCGCCAGCCCCGGCCAGTCATCGTCGATCGGCTGGAGAGCCGCAGCTTCCAGCGAGCCCTCGACAAGCGACCGGAGGCCCTCCTCATCGATCCGTGAAGTCCTGGCCGAGGTCACCCGGCCATCGACGGCGACCTTGAGGGCGACGTTGTGTTGGATCTCCGCGACGTTCTGGTGAATGAACGAGTTGGCGAACCTTGTGAGCGAGGAGACTCCGGCAGTTGCTGAAGCGTGGGCCTCGGCGCGGTCGCCAACCATCTCGATGATCCGCGCCGCGGTCTCTTCGGGATTCATCCGGTCACCCCCACTCGCACCGCCGAGAACCGTGCCGGAGCGGCCGAGTGCCCGGTGTGACCCACCTGCATCGGCTGGCCCTTCCCGCAGTTCGGCGTGCCCCAGTGCACCCACTCATCTCCGCCAGCGAGTTTGTCCATGGTCCCCCAGAACTGCGGCGTGATACCGGTGTACGTCGGGTTGCGCAACATCCGGCCCTTCTTGCCGTTCTTGATCTCCCAGCCGACCTCGCAACCGAACTGGAAGTTGAGGCGCTTGTCATCGATCGACCACGAGCGGTTGGTGGACATCAGGATTCCGTCCTCCGTGTCGGCGATCATCTCATCGAGGGAGGAATCTCCCGGCAGCAGGCCCACGTTGGTCATCCGGACCATGGGCAGCCGGGCGAACCCGTCACCACGGACCATTCCGCCTGGCGGCAACCCGGCGATCGCTGCCGAATCGCGACCCGAGAGAACACCAACCCACGTGCCCTCTTTGACGATGTCGACCGGCTGAGCCGGTGTGCCCTCGTCATCGAAGCCAAAGGTGCCCAGGGCTCCGGGCAAAGTGGCGTCGGCGGTGACGTTCATCAGCTCCGAGCCATAGCGATGGGTGCCGAGCTTCTCCAGCTCCAGGTGAGACGTACCCGCAAACGCCGCTTCCCAACCGAGAATGCGATCGAGCTCGATGGCGTGTCCCACGGACTCATGGATCTGCAGCGCCAGCTGAGACCCCTCCAGGATGAGCTGCTTCTCCCCCTCCGGGCACGGATCGGCCGTGAGGAGCGCCGCAGCCTCCTCGGCGATCCTCTGCGCGTTGCCCGGATAGTCCCACGCCCGGATCGTCTCATAACCGCCTGTGTGGTACTGCCCGAACG
The DNA here is from genome assembly GCA_013001485.1 of Acidimicrobiia bacterium. Lineage (GTDB taxonomy): Bacteria > Actinomycetota > Acidimicrobiia > Spongiisociales > UBA5794 > JABDIW01. The sequence continues at coordinate 1,215 of JABDMN010000271.1, read as the reverse complement.
ATTGCGGGTAGGAACGACGCTGGGTTTCGGCCTCGCCAACGGCCGTGGCGTCGTATCCGCCGCCCGACTCGACGATGTGTTGGTGGATCCGGTGGCCTTGGGATGACACGAACCACTTCAGGGTGTCGAAGAAACGCAGATCAGCCCTGGCCAGAGCGATGCCCTTCACTGCCTTCATGGTGTCGGTGACGTCGATGAGCATGTCGACCTTCTCGGCGAGCGGGACCGCAAAGGGGTCCTCGTCGTGAGGGGTGGTGTACTCGGCCACGGAGACCGGGACATCGGCAAATTCCATGGGAGGCCCCGGAACGGCTGCGGACGCCCTGGCGATGTCAGCTGCGACGCCACCGGCGCGGCGGGCTGCGGCGTCGGTGAGGTCGGGGGTGGCGAAAAACCCCCAAGAAGAGCCGATCAGAGCCCTAACTCCCACTCCGGCGGCTTCGGAGCGGTCGACAGACTCGGTGTTCCCGTTGAGGACTTCGATCGCCTCGTCCTTGGAGAACACCACCCGGGCATCTGCGTAGGTTGCGCCTGCGGCGAGGGCCCCCTCGACCGCAGCGGTGGCTAGATCGAACACCGGACGGAGCCTAGCGGCGAGCCCGGAACGCACGAGAGGCCCCCATTGGGGGCCTCTCGAACGTCAATGTGTCGGCGACTACTCGGCGACGCGGTCCTTGAGACCCTGTGCCGGCCGGAACTTGGCATGCTTCTTCGCCGCAATCTGGATCGTGGCGCCCGTTGCCGGGTTACGACCCTGACGCGCCTTGCTGCGATTGGTGTAGAACTTGCCAAAGCCCGCAATCGCTACTTCGCGGTCCGCATCGAGCTCAACAGCAATGATGCCGTGACCTGACTTGCTCGAAAAGATGTGGTCGAGGACCTCTGCGGCCTTCGCCTGCGAGATATCGGCCTTCTTGGCGAGCTTCTGCGCCATCTCAGTCTTGTTCATCGAAAATCCTCCAAAGGGGTTCGGTACTGGCCCTCAGCGCCGGGCATTTCACGAGCACCATACGTTACACCCCAGTATTCATTGGGGATTTCGGTACTACAGTCATTCGAGACGCTCCCCACACCACCAACCCGAGCACAGTGACGAACGCGGCGAGCACCAGAAGGTCGCGGGTGGCGATGGCATAGGCCTCCGTTGCCAGCGTCTCGGCGCCTTCGTCAGTGAACAACCCGAGCACGGGGCTCCTGGCAAGGGGGACGGCAAGC
>JABDMN010000265.1 GCA_013001485.1 Acidimicrobiia bacterium | reverse complement strand
GGTGAACTCGTCCTGATTTGACCGGGGGACGAGGTACCCGTCCTCGGCACGGATCTCATCGACGTGCTCGGCGACGTCTTCGATGCTCAGGACGCCCTCGTTGTCGGGGTGCTTGAAGTAGCCGTCGGTAAGACCGATGAAGAACCGGCTGACCGAACCACCGCCAACCGACCAGATCTCACCCGACATTGTGCAATCCTCTGATGCCAGATAGGCGACAACGGGAGCAACTGCAGACGGGTCGAATTTGTCGGCCATCGGCCCGAGCAACTCGAGCGTCATTCGTGTCTTGGCGATCGGAGCGATGGCGTTCACCATGATGTTGTACTTGGCGCCCTCGTGCTTCAGCACGTTCACCATGCCGACCATGCCCATCTTGGCTGCGCCGTAGTTGGTCTGGCCGAAGTTGCCGAGCACGCCTGACGCCGACGACGTCATCACGATGCGGCCGTAGGCCTGCTCGCGCATCTGGCGGAAGGCGGGCTGGGTGACGTAGAAGGCGCCGCGGAGATGGACGTCGAGGACCGCCTCGATGTCTGAGATCTCCATCTTCGTGAACGACTTGTCGCGAAGGATGCCAGCGTTGTTGATGACGATGTCGACTCGTCCGTAATCGTCAATTGCCTTCTGCACGATGGCCTGCCCGCCTTCGGGGGTGGACACGGACGAGTACTCGGCGACGGCTTCGCCACCGGCAGCCTTGATCTCGTCAACCACGACATCTGCAGCGGAATGCGATCCGCCCTCGCCGGCAAGGGAGCCGCCGAGGTCGTTTACAACGACGGCCGCTCCTCGCGAGGCGAGCAGAAGGGCATGTTCACGCCCAAGGCCGCCTCCAGCCCCGGTCACGACAGCTACACGGTCCTGAAAATCGATCATGTGAGGTCCTTGCTCGACAGCACTCCGAGACTAGTTGGCACTGGGCAGTGCCCAGTCCGGGCGGATGCGCAACGACAGCCAGAAGGCCGGTGTGTCAGAAGTCGAGGCCGGCGCCGGCAAGGATCGACTGACACTCCCGATGCGCAGCCTCGAACTCTGCTTCGTCGCTAGGACTGTCGGAGCCAATGACGATCGCACCGCCGTCGCCCGAGAAATCGGGGTCGGGCATGTCAATGCCCTGATCCCGCATGCAACCGGAGTACTCAAGAAGCGCGTCCTCGAAAGCGACCCCAGCCCCTGGATCGGGAGCACCGAACGTGACGCCCTCCAGGTGCTGTTCGCATTCGGCGAACACCGCATCCATGTCTGCGATTGCTGACTCGATGTCGGCGTCTCCGCCTACCGGACCTGCGAACTCGATGGGTGGCAATTGCAGGTTGCCGTCTGCCCCCATCGTCGGGTCGCCAATGTCGATGCCCTGATCGCGCAGACATTGGGTGAAGTCGAGCATCGCGCTCTCCGCCTCGATCTCAGGGTTCTGCTCCGAGGTCTCGTCTCGCTGTGGGGCTTCCGTGGTTTCGAGTGAAGCGACCGGTCGGGTGTCGTCAGCATTGCTGCATCCGACAAGACCGACGGCGAGCAGGAGTAGAAGCAGAAGTAGGTATCGCATTCGAGCAACGTATCGTCCGAGCATGTGCACGCTGAGTGAGCATTGTGTGTTTCTCATGAAGCTGAGGATCCGAGGTTCGATAGATTGGAATGATGACAGGCCTCAGCTCACGGCTCGCCCCCGTCGTCTTCCTGGCGATCCTGGCGATCCTCTTTCTGTATCTCACTCAACCGCCTCCCGTTCCGCTGCCGTTCGTCCACCCCGACCACAACTTCGACCCGACTGTTGTCGGGCCCCTCTTCGCTCCCTGAACCGCGTTGGCACCGGTACCGTGAGCTGGTGAGCAACGTACGGGTCCTCGGACCCTCCGATCCCGGGGCACCTCCCCCACCGAAACGGCCGAATGCGCTGCTGGGCCTGGCCGGGCTCGCGGTGGCCTTCATCGCGCTGGTGTTGGTGACTGGGAATTTCACCGGTGCTCGCACCGATGCTCCCCCGACCACGATCCCCGACCTTGCTGGAGGTCCCGGGTCCGGGTCAGATCTGACGACGACCACCACAGAGGTTCCCCGCACGCTCGCCGACCGTGTCGACGACGTCTCGGGGCCGATGCTTGCGGTGACGCGGTCGATCGCGGGCACCTTCCTGGTTGTCTGGGAGCCCGATGCGCTCGAGCCTCGATCGCTGGGGATTCCCGGGCTTCCGGTCGAATCGAGTTTTGACGCTGCCGGGCGTTGGCTTGCGGTGCATCTGAACGCGCTCAACGGTGGGCAACTGTTGATTGGCGAACCGGCCGACCTCGACATCCCCGACCTGTGGGCGACGAGCTTCGTCTGGCACGACAGCGAACCAGGGTTCATATCGTGGGTGGCGTCCAACCCCGACGGGTCCGGACCTCACGTTCTCACCAACGGCCACATCGACCCTTCCACCGGAGGCCTCGTCGAAGACGGAATCGCAGCCGAGGTCGGCCCCGGCGACCGATTGGTGGCCGCTGGCGACTGGGGATACCTGTTCCAGGCCGGGACGCTTTCCGAGCCATTCCTACCGCTGCTGTACGTCCTCGACCGGTCTGGCGAGCGGACCGCCTCGACGCCGGCGGCATTCGTCGACAACGCTTCGTTCGGCCGGTTCCTGGTCATCTCGGAGATGGAGAGATACCGGGCGACGCTGGATCGCAGTGAGTCGGAGCCACCGGATGATCTGATCGAGCTGGCCACGGATGGTCTCGCCATTCTCAACTTCAACCTGGTGCGCGTTGAGACCGACGAGTACGACGTCCTGGATGGGCAGCTGATCTCCCACGACGGAAGCTGGATGGCGCGGGTGGGGCCGCTGGGCGACATCGGCACTGCGTTGATCGTCGATCAACTGGAGGGATCGATCATCCGCCAGATGGCATTCGATGACGACGTGCGGCTCATCGGCTTCGACCCCAACGATCGATTCCTCATCATGCAAGTGGAGGGACCCGGCCCGCTCCTCGTCGTCGAGTGGAGAACCGGCGCGACTCGGGAGATACCGATCGACGCACTCGTGCAGTCGGTGACGATTCCCCTCAACGAGTTCTAGCCCGCTTCACGCTGTTGTGGTTTCTTAGGGTCTTTTTGTCATAGGTGGCCCATATTGTGCGGCCATGGAAGAAGTGATGAGCATCGACGACCTGCGACTGACGTCCCGGACCGATCTCGTTGCCGAGATGAAACGCCAGGAACAGGTGATTGGATCGGCGCGGGCCCGTCAGTTGGAGTTGTTGCGGGAGTTGTTTCGTCGATCGTGGGTATCTGAGGGCACCGATGTGAACCGTCTAGCCCGGGATCTTGACGTGTCACGTAGGACGGCCTCGGAGTTGCTGGAAACCGCAAGACGTACTCCCGAAGAGTCGCCACAGATGCTCGACCTGAAGTCCGGAGATGCCTCGTTTGACCGGACGTTCGCACTGGCCAAGCTGTTCATGGCCGGCGGCCGGGATCCCGAGATGAGCCAGGCTGCGTCTAGGGACATCGCCGGTGTGAATCGCCTGGCGACACAGATCCGGCGCGTCCGGCGTCGCGACGAACGTCAGGCCCACAGCGAGCGCCACGTCAGGACGTGGCTGTCGCTCGATGAGAGTGCAGGATTCCTAGCTGGTCAGTTCGGCGCCCTCGACTGGCACACCGTGACGGCCGCCCTGGATCGACGGGCCGACGAGATACCGCAGACGGCAGGCACACGA
>JABDMN010000232.1 GCA_013001485.1 Acidimicrobiia bacterium | reverse complement strand
CACGAGGACCTCCCCAACACGACCAACCCCGACGACTGGGCCAGGATCTCGGGCAAGAAGGGCGAGCGCATCGTGTATGTGCGCACCCTCATCGAGGGCGACAACGAGTCACGAAGCATCGAAGCCGTGACGCCGGGGCAGTACCTCTGAGATGACCGTCATCCTGGGGACCGAGACGGAGTACGGGATCTCGGTTCGCAACCAACCGGACTTCAACCCGATCGTGGCGTCGTCAAACGTCATCAACTCATATGCAGGCAAGCGGGCGCGGATCCAGTGGTCGCTGGATGAGGAATCCCCGGGCCGTGACGCCCGCGGCTTTGGCTTCGCCGACACAGTTCCGGCCGACGTCGAAACCGGGCTCGTCAATGTCGTATTGACCAACGGAGCCCGCTTCTACGTCGACCACGCCCACCCGGAATACTCGACTCCCGAGTGCGCCGGGCCTCTCTCCGCTGCACTGTATGAGAAGGCGGGCGAGATGATCATGGCCCGAGCGGTCACGACATCGCGAGCGATGATGCCTCCCGACCAGCGCCTGTTCATCCACAAGAACAACTCTGATGGGAAGGGCAACTCGTACGGCGCTCACGAGAACTTCCTGGTCTCGCGCGACGTCCCCTTTGGTGACATCGTGGCGTTCTTCACAACCTTCCTCGTCACCCGCCAGATCTACACCGGGTCGGGCAAGGTTGGCTCTGAGAACGGCCGCCCGGAAGCTCCATTCCAGATCACACAGCGAGCCGACTTCTTCGAGGAGGAAGTCGGGCTGGAGACCACTCTCAAGCGTCCCATCATCAACACGAGGGACGAGCCCCACGCTGACAGCCGCAAGTATCGGCGGCTTCACGTGATCATCGGTGACGCCAACCTCTCGGAAGTGCAGACCTACCTCAAGCTCGGCAGTGCAGCCATCGTCCTCGCAGCGCTGGAGGCCGGAGCGTTGCCGGACGAGTTGCGACTAGCCGACCCTGTGGGTTCGACCTGGCGGGTGTCGCACGATCCAGATCTCGGGCTTGCCCTGGACATGGCTGACGGGGGCACGATGACCGCTCTCGAGGCGCAGTGGCAGTACCTCGAGTGGGCTTCGAAGTTCGTCCAGGAGGGCGGTTTGGGCGACGAATACGGAGACGTGATCGAAACGTGGGAGGAAATGCTCCGCGATCTCGAACGCGACCCGATGTCGACCGCAGATCGGCTGGATTGGACCGCGAAACTCAGGCTTCTGCAGGGGTTCCGTGATCGAGACGGCCTGGCCTGGAACGACGCCAAACTGCGGCTGGCCGATCTTCAGTACCACGACGTCGATCCCGAGCGTGGCCTGTACCACCGGCTCATGCGCTCCGGGAGGATGCAGCGGCTCTTCAGCGACGAGCAGGTCGCAGAAGCCGTGACTCAGCCTCCAGATGAGACTCGCGCCTACTTCCGGGGCCGGTGCGTCGCGAAGTTTGGCGACTCCCTCGTGGCCGCCAACTGGGATTCTCTGGTCTTCGACGTCGGCGAGGAGGCCCTCAAACGGGTGCCTATGATGGAACCCCGGCGTGGAACCGCCGAACGCGTAGCCGGGCTGCTCGACCGCTGCGACACCGCAGCAGAGCTCGTACGCGAACTGGAAGGCTGAACCCCATGAGCGATCAGGAACGCAAACAGCGCCAATCGGAGACGTCTGAGGAAGCCGTCGCCGAGGAACAGCCGGAAGCGGCTACCGAGGAGATCTCGGACAAGATCGACGACCTCCTCGAGGAAATCGACTCGGTGCTCGAAGAGAACGCCGAGGAGTTCGTGAAGAACTACGTCCAGAAGGGCGGCGAGTGACCGACCTCTCACTCGGCGGTCTTCTCCCGCTTGTGTCGGGATCTCAGCCGGCCAGCTTCACGACACTGCTCGAAGCAGTCGGCATGTCCCCAAAGTGGGAGATTCCGGCAGCTTCGTCGACCGGTGGTATTCCCGAGGCCCCTGAGGGGACAACGGTCCTCGCTCTTCGGACAGCCGATGGAGTCGTGATGGCGGGCGATCGCCGGGCGACTGCCGGCAACATCATCGCCCACCGTCGGATTCAGAAGGTATATGCGGCCGACGACTACTCAGCGGTCGCAATATCGGGCACGGCCGGCCTCGCCGTCGAGCTGATCAAGCTGTTTCAGACCGAGCTCGAGCACTACGAGAAGCTGGAAGGCACCCGGCTCAGCCTCGAGGGCAAAGCCAACCATCTCGCCTCGATGGTGCGGGGCCAGCTCCCGCTGGCGTTTCAAGGCCTGGTCGTCATCCCGCTGTTCTGCGGCTACGACGAGCGTGAAGACCAGGGCCACCTCTACACCTACGACGTGGTTGGCGGCCGGTATGAAGAGCAGGACTACGCAACCACGGGCTCGGGTGGCATGGAAGCTCGAGCGTTCCTCAAAGGTGCCTACCGCGACGATCTCTCGGCAGAAGAAGCCATCCGCATTGGCATCGAAAGCCTGGTCGCCGCCGCCGAAGAGGACACTGCCACCGGCGGTCCTGACTTGAAGCGGGGCATCTACCCGACTGTGGTGACCGTCACAGCGTCAGGATTCGATGAGGTCGACGAGGACCAGGTCGCACGTCTCGCCGCCGAGGTCGTGGAGGCCCGCCCATGACGATGCCGATCTACGTTCCGCCAGAACAGCTCATCAAGGACCGCGCCGAGTTCGCCCGCAAGGGTGTCGCCCGAGGCCGTTCGATCGTCGCTCTCGAATACGACCAGGGAGTGTTGATGATGGGGGAGAACTCGTCAGGCTCGCTTCGCAAGACGGGCGAGATCTACGACAAGATCGCCTTCGCGGGTGTGGGCCGCTTCAACGAGTTCGAGATGCTGCGCATTGCCGGCATCCGGTACGCCGACCTGAAGGGGTACGCATACGGGCGCAACGACGTGTCTGCCCGGGGCCTCGCCGCCGCCTACTCCCAGACCGTGGGACAGATCTTCACTCACGAGGTCAAGCCGTACGAGGTCGAGGTGTTGGTGGCGGAGGTCGACGGCGGGGATCGGCCGGCGCAGATCTTTCGTGTTCAGTTCGACGGCACGCTCCACGACGAGCGGAACTTTGGCTCCATCGGTGGGCAGGAAGAGGAGCTGCGTTCCAGCCTCTCGTCGATCTACCAGGACGAAATGAACCTTGGCGAGGCCCTGGCGGCTGCCGCCGGAGCGATCGAAGGTGTCGAGGAACGCCAGATCGACCACTCGGACTGGGAGGCAGCGGTCCTGGACCGAACCCTGGGTCGTCGCAAGTTCCGCAGGGTCGAAGCCTCCGAAGTCGAGGCCGCCCGAACCTGAGTCAGGGATACACCCTGATCAATCGCAGAATCCACAGGACTGCGAACACCGCGACGACTCCGAGGGCGCCGAAGCGAAACTGCCACGGCATCGATGTCGTCGTCGTCTCATCGCGTTCCAGAACCTCGTTCACCTCGGCGTCGAGAAGAATCTCGCTGGCGTCGTCCAGCCGATCGTCGAGCACCCACAACTCGGTCTCGGCCATCTGACCCACGGTCACCGGGTATGGGCCGAACGCCTGGGAGTGGACGCGTACTTCTATCCCCTCGGAGCGGAGCCGCGCCGCGAGGATCTCGGCAGCGGGAAGACTCCCGATGCTCGCCAGCCGGACGAAGTGGGCCGGGTGTGGGTCCATGAGCCCGATTGTTGTCTAGTTCCTGTTGTTGTGCAGACGATGCCCCGAGCTCACCCTCGCAGAGCCGGTACCCTGGCAAGCTATGAGACGGCGAATCTTCGGCATCGAGAACGAATACGGAGTGACCTGCGTACTGCGCGGTCAGCGCCGGCTTTCGCCCGATGAGGTCGCCCGCTATCTGTTCCGCAGGGTCGTGTCCTGGGGCCGATCGTCCAACGTGTTCCTGGAGAACGGCGCCAGGCTCTATCTCGACGTGGGCAGCCATCCCGAGTACGCCACCCCCGAATGCGACGGCCTCTACGACGTGGTGGCCCACGACAAGGCGGGCGAGCGCATCCTCGAAGGTCTCCTGCGCTCGGCCGAGCGACGACTCGAAGAGGAAGGGATCCGGGGCCAGATCTATCTCTTCAAGAACAACACCGATTCGGCAGGCAACTCCTACGGGTGTCACGAGAACTACATGACGTCGCGCAAGGACGACCTGC
>JABDMN010000221.1 GCA_013001485.1 Acidimicrobiia bacterium | reverse complement strand
GAAGTGGACCGACTTCCATTTCGATCCTGACCTGTCGTTCCCCGACGCGGTGTGGGTGAACCATGTCGCTGCTGATTTCAACGGTGACGGAATGACCGATGTTGGGATGTTCAACGAAACCACCGGCGAGTGGGTGGTGTCTATATCTGACGGTTCAGGGTTCGATACCACGGTGTGGTCTCAGTTTGGGACCAAAACCGGATGGACGGTTGCCAAGCCGGGTGATTTCAACAACGACGGGAATGTCGATGTGGCGAACTATCACCCGACGTTGAAACGGTGGTGGATCTCTATTTCTACCGGGACCCGGTTCGGGACCTTTATGTGGGCAGAGTTCGGTACCGGTGCCGGGTGGGGACCGCATTTGTTGGGTGACTACAACGGAGACTCGGTGACTGATATCGCCAACTTCCACCCAACGTTGGGACGCTGGTGGGTATCTGTGTCATATCTCGACCGGTTCGTCACCACCAAATGGGCCGAAATCGGACCAACCGACCCCCTCTAACCGCCATCCTCAGCTGAGCGGGTAGGCCTCCCTACCATGCGCGCATGGGCTTCAACCCGTTCCGTCCGCAATCGAAAAACGCGCTCGATATCGCCATCGTCGTGTTCTTTGCCGTGGTGATCGTGGCGCTCGTGGTGTGGGGTTTTGCCGGCTGATGTCCATCCTCGAACCTGAGATCGTCGTCCCGGTCCAGCCTTATCAAGCCAAGAAGAGCTACGTGTGCCCGGGCTGCGAATCGGTGATCTCCCCCGGCACCGGCCACGTCGTCGTGATACCAGAGCTCGCTCCGGACCTGCGCCGTCACTGGCACCGGGGCTGCTGGTACCGCGAGCAGCGAACCCGACGCCGCAGCTGATCCTTCAGCCGATATCAGGGAACCACCTCACCCGGACCCCAAACTCGCTTGCAGTCACGCCAACAGCGTCGATGCGACTGCATCTGAGAGCGGCTGCGGCTTCGTGGAGCGATGCCAGTTTGCTGGCGTCAATCCTCTCCAGCGGGTTGAGCGACGGGTCAGCAGACCTTCGCGTTTTCACCTCGACTGCGACCAGCATCCCGTCCATTTCGACGACGAGGTCGATCTCGTGTCGTCCCACCCGGCGGTTGCGATCGATGACTCTCCCACCTCGCTTCTCCAGGAATCGTCCTGCGATCGCCTCACCCAGCCGGGCCAACTCGGCGGTGCTCAGATCGTGTTGGGGGGCTCGAGTTCCTCGACGTTGACGTCGCGAAAGGTCATCACCTTCACGGTCTTGATGAAACGGGCCGGTCGGTACATGTCCCACACCCAGGCATCCTCCAGCTCGAGCTCGAAGTACACGGCCGACCCTGACTCCTTCGTGGAGATCTGGACGGAGTTGGCGAGATAGAACCGTCGCTCGGTCTCGACCACGTAGCGGAACATCGGAAGCACATCGCGGTATTCGCGGTAGATCTTCAGCTCGACGTCGCTCTCGAACCGTTCGAGGTCTCCTTCGCTCATCTCTCTCTCCGACTGACGGAAGGCCTCAGCGCACCTTCTATCAAATGAACGCACGTCATCACAGACCCGACCAATGGCTCGGTGGCCAGATGATCACGAACGCCCGGCCGACGATCTGATCCTGGTGGATCGGGCCGCACGAACGGCTGTCCTTCGAGTTATCCCGATTGTCTCCCATGACGAACACATGGTCTTCAGGCACTGTGATCGGCCCGTAGTTGAGGCTGGATGGAAGGCTCAGCTCAGCCGGGAGATACGGTTCGTCAATGGCGAGGCCGTCGATCGTGACGGCACCATCGGCTATCTCCAGCGTCTCACCCCCAACGGCGACGACTCTCTTGATGAAATCCGACTGGGGCGTCGACAGTCCGATCGCCTCTGCGATGTTTCGGAACACTTTCTCCGCCACGTTCTCGCCAGCATTGGGGTCGGTGGCGCCGCAGAACTGATCGAAGACCACGACATCGCCTCGCCCAACGTCCGAGAACGTGAACGACAGCTTGTTGACCATCACTCTGTCGTCGATTTGAAGCGTTTCGAGCATCGAGCCGCTCGGGATGAAGAACGCCTGGATGAAGAAGGTCTTGATGATCACGGCGGCGACAAGCGCGATCAGGATGAGGATCGGGAGCTCACGCCAGAACGACCGATGTGCTTGCTCGCGGTCTTTGTCGTCCTTGACTCCACGTCGCAAACGCTGGACGACGTCGTGCGCGTCCTCGTACAGCTCGGAAGAGGGCTCTTGGGGTGGAGGAGTCGTCACGGAACGACGTTACCGCTCGGTGGCAGGAATGCGGCTCAGGTCCGCTTTTCCTTGATCCGCGTGGCCTTACCCACCCGGTCACGGAGGTAATAGAGCTTGGCCCGGCGGACCTTGCCCTTCCGCAGAACCTCGATCTTCTGGATGATCGGAGCATGCACCGGGAAGATGCGCTCGACGCCTACGCCAAAGCTCACCTTGCGGGCGGTAAAGGTCTCACGGGCACCGGCACCCTTGCGAGCGATGACAACGCCCTCGTATGCCTGTACGCGCTCTCGTCCGCCCTCAATCACGCGAACGTTGACTCGCACCGTGTCTCCAGGTGCGAAGTCTGGGATGTCGTCACGCAGCAGCGCTGACTCGATGTGATCGATCGTGTTCACGGGAGGGTCCTCCAGAACGAAGCGTCGGGAGTGTAACGGTGGTTCAGGTGGTTGGCGAACTCTCATCGTCAGACTGCGCCCACAGGTCGGGACGTCTCGACCTGGTCCGCTCCTCGCGCTGCCGACGCCGCCATGCGTCGATCTCGCCGTGATTCCCGGACACCAGCACGTCCGGGACCGCAATCCCCCGCCACTCGGCCGGTCGTGTGAATTGCGGCTCCTCGAGGAGTCCGTCTCGGTACGACTCCCCCACGACGGATTCGGGGTTGCCGAGAACACCCGGCACCAGGCGAACCACGCCTTCGATCACGGCGAGAGCTGCTGCTTCACCGCCGAGGAGCACGTAGTCGCCGATCGAGACCTCCTCATCGACCATCGAATCGGCGAATCGCTCGTCGACGCCTTCGTACCGGCCGCACACCAGAACGAGATGCTCGATGCCTGCCCACCGGTCGAGGTCCTCCTGCTTCAGCGGAGAGCCGGCGGCAGCGAACAGCACCCGGTGTCCGGGCTCCTCCACCGACTCGACCGCCTGGGCCAGAGGCTCAGCCATCATCACCATGCCAGCGCCACCCCCGAATGGAGCGTCGTCGAGCGTGCGATGGACTCCGGCACCGAACTGTCGGAGATCGACAACATCCACCTCGACGACAGCATCGGCGATTGCCTTGCCCACGAGGCTGGTTGCCAGGGGAGACTCCAGGTATTCGGGAAACATCGTTACGACGGTGATGCGCATCTCGCCCAAGGGTATCCTCAGCCAGGCCGTGGAACACTCATCGGATACCAACGCCGACAGCCAATCAGGCCCGTTCCGGGAAGCCTGGCTTCCCCAACGTCGCCCTCGTAGCCGCCTCCAGCAGGCGTTGACGGCGCTGGCCGGCCAGCAGCCCGAACCCAACGGGACCGTTGCGGTGTCGACTCCAGAGCGCCACGAGCTTCCTTGGGACGCCCCAACGAGTCATGCGCGGCCACCCGACGAGCCGATAGCGACAGCCACCGAGGACGAAGCCGTAGAGGTGATGACTGCCGATGTGGTCGAGGACGCAATCGACATCGAAGAGGGCAGTCCGCAGCCACGTCCCACCGGGCCAGCCCCGGGACCCCTCCCTGCCGATGGCGAAGAGCCGCTCCATGTGATCGTGGACGTGACGCCCCGGGCGCGCGACGAGCTGGCAACGCTCGACACCACCCACTTTGGGATGGGCGACCGGTGGGGAGCCCAGTGGCAAGGCTCTGCTCAAGGCTGGGTCGGCGCGACCCGCGACGACGCCATGTGGAGACCCGTCATTTCCACCACCGAGCATCTCTCGCGATGGGTGGTCGACACCTACCTCGGCGTTGTGACAGCAGAGGTGGCGATCGAGGCACACGGCGGTGACCTCCACCACCTCGGCTCGACGCTCGCAGAGGGCCGGGATGTCGGCTACCGCGGACTCGTCGAGGAGGCTGTTGAACGAGGAGCCCACGCCGTCATCGGTGTTTCGATGAACTACACCCCGCTGGGCGACCGGCTGTTGATCACGCTCACTGGCACGGCAGTGACACTGCGCGACCGGACCTAGGCGCCCGGCACCTCTCGAAACGGCAGGTCTTTGTCGACCCGGATGTCGGGCGGAAGGCCGAGCACCCTGTCTCCGATGATGTTGCGCTGGATCTGATCGGTGCCCCCGCCCACCCGCAACCCCGGCATCCCGAGGAAGCCGGCATGCCACTCGCCATGGCCCGGTGCGACGTCGGGCGACAGCATCGCCTCAGGCCCCATGGCGTCGAGCGCCAGCTCGTAGATGTCGCTGAGCGTGGACGTCGACATCAGCTTCAGCGTTGACCCCTCCGGGCCGGGGAGACCGCCTCCCGAGACTGCAGTGAGCAGCCGCATGGTGGAGAAACGGATCACTTCAGCCCGCACATAGAGATCGACCAGGCGGTCACGGATCTCCGGCGAAGCGTGTTGCCCTCGAGAGCCGATGAATTCCTGGAGCCCACCGAGAATGCGTTCGCCGCCGGCGAGCAAGTTGATGCGCTCCCACAGAAAGGTTGTGATGACGACTCCCCACCCCTCCCCTACGTCCCCGATGCGGTTGTCGTCTGAAACCCGCACGTCGGTGAGGAAGACCTCGTTGAAGTTCTGAGAGCCTGTCATCTGTTTTACCGGACGACACTCGACACCGTCGGCGGCCATGTCGACGATGAAGGCCGACAGGCCCCGGTGCTTGGGCAGGTCGGCGTCGTGCCTGGCGATGCACAGCCCCCAATCGGAATGCTGCGCAAACGTTGTCCACGTCTTCTGCCCATTGAGAACCCATTCGTCACCGTCAGGCGTCGCCCGGGTCTTGAGACCGGCGAGGTCGGAGCCGGCCCCCGGCTCGGAGAACATCTGGCACCAGATCTCGTCGCCCCGCAGGAGTCCGGGCAGAAGCCGTTCCTGCTGATCCTCGGACCCGTGCTGGAGCACTGCGGGACCGCACCAGCCGATGCCGACCCCGAGGGCGTCGTGGGGTACGT